>JACMMM010000297.1 GCA_014379065.1 Saprospiraceae bacterium | reverse complement strand
TGGCAGGAAACTTACCCGGAAGCTACGTTTCAAACTATTAATCAGGAGAATTGGCTGCCTTTTGTTTTGAAGACGGAAAGTGGAATCTAAAGATTTTCAATGTGGTGCTTAAGACCAAAACTAAGCGGGCATCCCGTCCTAAAACGAGATGCCCGCTGCTATTGAAACTTGGTACTTGTCAACTTGAAACTGTTACCACTTCCCCTTCTTCCCACCTTTCTTCGGCTTCCGATCCCATTTCTCAAACACCTTGTCTTCTCTCCTTGCTGGGCCTCTTTCACGCTCTGAAGCATCGTCCACGCGGATGGGGCGGCCATTGATCGTGAACTCGGGCAAGCCTTGGCGCACGACGCCTACATACGCCGCATCCAGATCAAAGTGCAAGTGCGTACGGCTCACGTCAATTTGACCTATTGCCTTGCTGGGTACCCCGAAAGAGCGGTCGAGCAAAATGAGGAAATCTTTCTTCGTCACGCCGTCCATTTCGCCTACGCTGACGAACAAGCGAACGGTGCCCGTTTGGTTGCCTGGCATCGCTACAGGGCGGGCAGCGCGTTTGTCGCCACGCGGGTAGATGTTGATGTCGGGCGCGCTGCGGTAATAGGAGAGGAATCGGTTGAACTCCACGCTGGCAAAGCGCTTGATCAGATCCTCCTTGCTCAAATCCTTCAATTCTTCCTGAATGCGATCCATGTAAGGCTCGATGTCCTCGTGGTGTACCTCCTGCTCATGGATGCCTTTGATGATGTTGAACAGCTGCGCCTCACAGACTTCCATGCCCGTTGGGAGCATCTTTTTCACGATCGGAGCCTTCGTTTTTCGTTCTATCTGGCGGATTCTCTCCTCATATTTGGGCGTCACGATGGTGATACTTACGCCCGTTTTGCCCGCGCGGCCCGTACGGCCTGAGCGGTGGGTGTAAACTTCGATTTCGTCGGGCAAACCGTAGTTGATCACGTGGCTGATATTGCTCACGTCCAAACCACGCGCCGCTACGTCGGTAGCAATGAGAAGCTGGAGGTGGCCCTCGCGGAAACGCTGCATCACGCGGTCGCGGTCGGCTTGTGCGAGGTCACCGTGAAGTGCGTCGGAGTTGTAGCCGTCGCGTACCATTTGCTCCGCCACTTCTTTGGTCTCGATTCTAGTGCGACAAAAAATGAGGGCGTAGATACTTGGGAGCGCGTCTACCACCCGTTTGAGGGCGTTGTAGCGGTCGTCGGCACGGCACACATAGTACACGTGTTCGATGTTTTCGTTGGTCTGGGTTTTCCCGGTCACGCTAAGTTCGTGCGGGTTTTTCATGTAGGTATTGGCAATGGTGCGCACCTCTCTGGGCATGGTGGCCGAAAAGAGCCAGATGGATTTGCGGTCTACGACCTCAGAAAGGATAAAGTCAATGGCCTCCTTGAAGCCCATGTTGAGCATTTCATCAGCCTCGTCGAGCACTACGCGGCGAACGCTGTCGAGTTTGACGGCTTTGCGGGCGATGAGGTCCATGAGACGGCCCGGGGTAGCCACAACGATTTGTGCTCCTGCCTTAATTTGCCGGATTTGGCCCTCAATCCCTGCGCCGCCGTACACTGCTACGACCTTGTACTGGTGGGCGTGCTCGGAATAATTGACCAGATCGCCGGCTACCTGAACACAGAGTTCGCGGGTAGGGCACATGATGAGCGCCTGGATGGTGCGCTCTTTTGGGTCAATGCGTTGGAGGAGTGGGAGGCCGAAAGCGGCGGTTTTGCCAGTGCCGGTTTGGGCGAGGGCAATGATGTCATTGTCACCTTCGAGGGCGACAGGGATGACCATTTCTTGAACAGGGGTAGGGGTTTCAAAGCCCATGACTGTGATACCCTGCAAGAGGTCGTCGGCGATGCCGAGCGTCTTGAATGCAGACATTGAAAAAGTACGTTAGGGCGATGGGACTGTTTGACTTGCGCGCTGCTGTTCACGTAGTTCATGCGCGTCGTCTGCTGTATGTTTCCGAACCATCCCGGAAACCAACAAAGCCTGCACACCTCAAGATTACTCCCTGCCACAGAAACCAAACGCCTAATGTCAATGCTACCCACTGCCGTTATGAGAATGAAAAAGGAAACAAAAACCACGAATAGTGACTTTTGTTTTCAAATGAGCGGGCAAAGGTAAAAATTATCTTTTGTGAAAAGCGGATTTTGGTTTTTAAATTCTGTTTTATAGGGTGCGTTAGGCTTTGATTGTGATGTAAATTTTGTGGGATTATCGTTTCCCGTAGGGAATACCTGTTTATAGTAATGAGAACCAATCCTTAAAAACCCCGTATGGGGTTGCCTGGCACTGCGGAAGGAAACCCCATACGGGGTTTTGGAAAATGGTGCTGAAAAAACTATAAACAGGAATTCCCTACGGGAAGTGATACGCAAAGCAAATACTCGGCAGTAACGGGAAAAGTAACATGAGCCTCATCCAAAAAACCCAGGATGGCTTATGTTTGTTGCCTTGTATGAAAAGGGATTCATATGAACTTGCGGTAATAGTTCGAAGCGTAAGTAAGCAGGGTAGGATATGCTTTGCCAAGTAAATTCAAAATATGATTTTGAATTTACTTGGTAAAGCATATCTTTGCAACATGATTCAACGCCGTGCTACCGATTCTATACTCGAATCGCTTTCGTTTTTTCCTGTTGTGGGCATCATTGGTTCAAGACAAGTGGGCAAAACTACACTTGCCCGGCATTTGCAAACCTTGTTAGAGAAAGATAGTCTGTACCTCGATCTCGAGTTGAGCAGCGATTACCAAAAATTGTCTGACGCCCAAGACTACCTTTCCCAACACACTGACAAGTGCGTATTTATTGACGAAATACAAGTCAGGCCAGAGTTGTTCGCCCTGCTCCGTGCTTTGGTGGATCAACAACGAGAACCTGCGCGGTTTGTCATCCTAGGTTCTGCGTCGCCATACATTGTGAAAAACAACTCCGAAACGCTGGCCGGGCGCATCGCCTACCATGAACTGGCTCCCTTCTCGTTATCGGAAATCAATACTGTGAGCGATTGGCGTACTCATTGGTTTCGTGGGGGTTTCCCCAATGCCCTGTTAGCCCCAACAGATACTTTAAGTCAACGTTGGCTGAGCGATTTCACTGATACATTTGTGGAGCGTGATTTGCAGAGGCTTCGCTTTGACGTACCGGGGCCTGTGCTTCGGCGCTTGCTTTCTATGGTCGGCTACTTGCACGGAACGCTGCTCAACCAGTCACAAATCGGCCAATCGCTGGGAGTAACACAGCCCACTGTAAATCGCTATATGGAACTATTGGAAGGCAGTTTTCTTATCCGCCGCCTTTCACCATGGTTTCGGAACGCCCAAAAACGCTTGGTCAAAACCCCCAAGATTTATTTCCGTGATTCAGGGCTCTTGCACCGTCTCTGGGGCTTGCCCGATCTGGAATCGTTGTATGGACATCCTTCCATGGGGGCGTCTTGGGAGGGCTATGTGATAGAGCAGATCATCCAAGAGGCAGGAGAGTTTTCTGAGTTCTTTTTTTACCGAACCCAAAATGGTGCAGAGACCGATCTGGTGTGGATAACCCCGAAAAACAAGATTGTTTGCATAGAGATAAAATACTCCTCTGCCCCGGTTATTTCAAAAGGTTTTTACCAAAGCGTGGAAGATATAAAGCCAGATTTCAAGTACATAATCATACCACAGGGAGAAACTTTCAACAAGCCCGGTGAACTGCGCGTGTGCGCGTTGCAAGATTTTTTGGAAAAAGAAATGCCACTGTTGCGCTGAAATCCTTCGCCTAAAAAACGGAAGCCGCTCATCCCAATATCGAGACTGCGACTTCCGAAAAAAGAACGTAAGGTAAGATGTTTTTTATATTCTGCTCATTTCGCAGGGGCGCACATAGGGATCGAGCCATCCGCCTTTCTAAAGGTCATTTTATTTAATTGTGCTACTTCAAAGCCTTCTTGCCCTTCTTTTATCTTAATGAGTTGGTTGGGCTGCACATTTTTCAACACCTGTGTGATGCCACTGGCAGGCCAATTGATGGTGATCTCATCAATTACGGTCGCTTGGCCGATGCCGATTTCACGGCGCAGGGGAGAGCAGCCAAAACTGCCCCCGGAATTGAGTTCGCGGTATACCATTCGCTGCTTGCCTTTTTCGCGGAATTTGACCGTGATTTTTGTGCCGATGCCGGCGCGATTGGACTTCGTGCCTTCAAACTTGAGGTAAATCCAATTGTTGTCGTTTTGACCGGGGTTGATGTAGAGCGAATTCGGGTATGCATCGCCCCGGTATGCACCTCCCAGGTCAGCATGGATATCCTGGTCCCCATCGTTGTCAAGGTCTGCAAAGGACACGCCGTGCCCTTTTTGCAAGTTGCCAGTCCTGGAAGAATTGGTGGCATCTGCGAATTTTTTGCCTTCTACATTAACGAATAACTTGTTCGGCACCAAGGATCTGTAGCTGGGGTTGCCTGTTGCCAGATACAGATCCAGCCAGCCGTCGTTGTTGATGTCGCCAAAATTTGAGCCCATCGCGAAGACGATTGTACGGAGGCCCAATTGCTCAGAAACATTGGTAAAAGTGCCATCTTGGTTGTTGTGGTAAATAAAAGCCTTGCCTGCTTTATCTTTGGAAGGGTGCAGTGCTTCTTTGGCAGCGTAGTAGGAGAGTGCCTTCTCAAATTCGTAATTGCAGATAAAAAGGTCGAGCCAACCATCGTTGTCGTAATCAAGGAAAAAAGTCGGGAAGCTGTGGTAGGTCTCCGTTGTAAACCCTGCTTTTTCAGATACATTTTCGAAGTCTACCTTGTCGCCTACAAGCCCTTTGTTGCGCAGCAACACTTTCTGGCCGCTCATGGTGGAAAGGAAAAGGTCGGGCCATCCATCGTTATCGTAATCGCCGGAAGCCACCCCTTTGACAAATAAGCCAATGTTGATCTCCCAATCGGCTGCTACGTTTTTGAACGTGCCATTTTTGTTGTTGATGTAAAACTCGCAAAGGTGCTGCGTGTGTGCATCGGTGGTTTCATTTCCAATAAACACATCAATCCAGCCATCGTGGTTGAAATCGTTCCAGGTGGCCGTTTGAGTGGGGTGAAAGGAAAGCAGCCCAGCCTCAATGGTCACATCGGTAAAAGTTCCGTCGCCGTTGTTGCGAAACAATGAATTGGGCTGATCTCCAAAATATCCAGATTGCCCTTGCCATGCCCCGCGAAGCACAAAAATGTCCAGATACCCATCGTTGTTGTAGTCCGTTTGCTGGATGTTGAGGCCGCCTGTATATGCTTTCAGCCCGGACTCAGCCGAGCGGTCTGTAAAAGTGCCATCGCCATTGTTTCTGAAGTAGTGCATAGGGTCTTCTAAATCCCATGCGGAAGTCACAATATCCAAATAACCATCGTTGTCAAAATCGTCCACAATGCTGCCCCCAGAGCGGTTGTTCGCAATGACTTTCAGATCTGCAGCCATGTCAAGAAAAGGCCTTAAAAGATAATCAGGAGCGTCCAAATTGGGAATGAGCCACTTTTTGGGCACTTTTTGAGGGTATTCGCCCAACGTCATGTAAGTAATGTTGAGCAACCACTGTGTGTCATAATCCTCTTGTTCTAAACTTAAAAGCGTTTCAAAAACCTCCGCCGCTTTCTTTGCGGCAGTTTTGTCCGTATGAATGCCTTTGCCACGGATGGGCATAATGCAAGCATCCTCGTTGTGCCCCATCACGCAGTTGTTTCGTTCGGCGAGCCGCAAGTAGGCGGTGCCCAACTGTTGGAGCAAGATTTTTTGGGCCTCTTTGTTGTTCCCGATCATATTTCTGAGTTGCTCCAAAATAGCAACTGCCTGTTGCTCGTCGCCATATTCCAATAAATATACGGCCTTGTTCAATGAAGCTTTGACTTGAGCCGTGGGATCTTGTGCAGCGGCCAATTCGGACTCGCATTGAGCCAATTTGGCCTCCACCGCTAACATATTCTGGGCCGCATTTCCCTTTTTGCGAACATCGGCAAGTATTTGCAACATGTCTTGTTTCGGCTTACCCGACGCTCCGCTGTTGCGACTGTCTTTACCTGCAGTTTCTGTACAGGCGAGCCAGAAACAAGCCAATAAAATAGCAAGGGCGGTAAGCGCGGTTACCGATTTTTGGGATTCGGGAGTTGTGCTCTTGAACATTATAGTGGTTTTGTGTATTGGGGCACAAGGTAGGCAATAAACTATTTGGCCGGGGCGCACATAGGAATCGAACCATCGGCCTTTTTGAAAGTCAACTTGTTCAATGGAGCTTGTGCAAAGCCCTCTTGCCCTTCTTTTATCTTGATGAGCTGGTTGGGCTGCACATTTTTCAACACCTGTGTGATGCCACTGGCAGGCCAATGGATGGTGATCTCATCGATCACGGTCGCTTGGCCGATGCCGATTTCGCGGCGAAGGGGCGATGAACCGAAGCTGCCACCTGAGTTGAGCTCGCGGTACACCATCCGCTCTTGACCGTTTTCGTGGAATTTGACGGTGATTTTTGTGCCAATGGCGGCGCGGTTCGATTTCGTACCCTCCAGTTTGAGGTAAATCCAGTTATTGCTGTTTTGGCCGGGATTCATGTAGAGCGAACTCGGGTAACCATCACCCCGGTAGGCGCCGCCCATTTCTACGTGGATATCCTGATCGCCATCGTTGTCAATATCGGCAATGGACACGCCGTGGCCTTTTTGCAGGTTACCGGTTCTGGATGAAACGGTGGCATCTGCGAATTTTTTGCCGCCAACATTCATGAACAACTTGTTCGGCACGATGGACTGGTAATTTGGATTGCCTGTGGCCAAGTAAATATCCAGAAAGCCGTCGTTGTTGAGGTCTCCAAAATTATTGCCCATAGAAAAGGCTACTTTGTGGATGCCCATGCTTTCCGAGACGTTGGTAAAGGTACCGTTGCCATTGTTGTGATATAGGTAGGCTTTGCCTGCGTCGTCCTGCGACTGGTGGAGGGCTTCTTTGGCAAAATAATAAGAAAGGGCGCGCTCGAACTCGTAGTTACAGACAAAAATATCGAGCGAGCCATCGTTGTCGTAGTCAAAGAAAAAGGTGCCGAAACTGCGATAAACTTCCTTGCCAAACCCTGCTGTCTCCGTGACATTCTCGAACACAACTTTATCGCCTTGAAGCCCTTTGTTGTGCAACAGCATTTTCTGACCATCCATTGTGGAAAGAAAAAGGTCAGCCCAGCCATCATTGTCGTAATCCCCTGAACTTACGCCTTTTACAAACATTTTCACGTCCACTTTCCAATCGGCAGCCACATTTTTGAAGGTGCCGTTTTGGTTGTTGAGGTACAATTCGCAGGCATACTTTTTATTGCCAGTGGTGCTTTCATTCCCAATGAAAAGATCAAGCCATCCGTCGTGGTTGAAATCGTTCCAAGTGGCCGCCTGCGTGGGGCAGAACGACAAAAGACCTGCTTCGATGGTCACATCGGTGAACGTTCCATTCCCGTTGTTGCGCAGCAGCGAATTGGGTTGTTCTCCCCAAGGGCCACCTTGACCCTGCCAGGCGCCACGCAATACCCAAATGTCCAAATACCCGTCGTTGTTGTAGTCTGTTTGCTGGATATTGAGGCCACCCGTAAAAACACTCAATCCTGATTTGTCGGATAGGTCCGTGAACGTTCCATCGCCATTGTTTTTGAAATAGTGCATAGCGTCAATGCCAATATCCCAAGCCGAAGTCACAATGTCCAGATAACTGTCGTTGTCAAAATCGTCCACGATGCTGCCACCCGCCCGATTGTCCACCATAATCTTCAAATCCGTGGCGATGTCCACGAAGGGTTTCATGGGATAGTCTGGCGCATCCAAATTGGGGATAAGCCACTTTTTTGGCACTTTCTGGGGGTATTCACCGAGCGTCATATAGGCGATGTTCAGCAACCAAAGCCCGTCCATGTAATTCTTGTCGTCGGGAGCTTCTGTAAGGAATGCCTCAAACGTTTCAATGGCTTTTTGCGAACCCGTTTTGTCCTTATGGATGCCGGAGGCCCGCAAAGGCATGATACAGGCATCTGCAGTATGCCCTTTCAAACAGTTGGAGCGTTCGGCCAAGCGCATGTAGGCGGTTCCTAACCAATACAGGACAGGGACGCGGCCTTCTTTGTTGGCGCCTACAAATTTCAAAGACTGCTCCAGAAGCGACACTGCTCTTACCTCATCGCCGTATTCCAACAAGGAGATGGCTTTTTTTATCACTGCGTTGAGTTTGTCATTGGGGTTTTTGGCCAGTACCATTAGTGAATCAAAGTGTGACACCTTGGCTTGGGCGGCATACATGTTTTGATACGTGTTTATTTTCTTGGCAATATCAGAAAGCGAAAGCAGCATTTTTTGCTGACCGCCCATTTGGCTTGTGTTTTTTTGATACTTTCCACCAGGCTTTGAGCAAGATGCAAAAGCGATGAAGGAGAGAACAACCACAGTGGAAAAAAACACTGATATTTTGACGGCCTGATTTTGTTGAATGTATTTCATTGAAGCAACGGAAAAAAGTGTTTTGTTTAAATGCTTAGTCACCTCACATCGTAGGTGCGCACATGGGGATCGAGCCATCAGCCCTTTTGAAGGTCATTTTATTCAATGGAGCCGGTGCGAAGCCTTCTTGCCCTTCTTTTATCTTGATGAGCTGGTTGGGCTGTACATTTTTCAGCACCTGCGTGATGCCGCTGGCGGGCCAGTTGATGGTGATTTCATCAATCACCGTAGCTTGGCCGATGCCGATTTCACGGCGGAGCGGTGATGAACCGAAGCTACCTCCCGAGTTGAGTTCGCGGTACACCATCCGCTCCTTGCCGTTTTCGTGGAATTTGACCGTGATTTTTGTTCCAATGGCGGCGCGATTAGACTTTGTGCCTTCCAATTGGAGATAAATCCAATTGTTGTTGTTTTGACCCGGGTTGATGTAGAGCGAGTTTGGGTATGCATCGCCCCGGAACGCTCCGCCCAAATCCACATGGATGTCCTGGTCGCCGTCGTTGTCGAGGTCAGCAAAAGACACGCCGTGCCCCTTTTGCAAGTTGCCGGTCCTGGACGAATTGGTGGCATCGGCGAATTTTTTGCCTTCGAGATTGACAAATAACTTGTTCGGCACCAAGGATCTGTAGCTTGGGTTGCCCGTTGCCAGATACATGTCCAGCCAGCCATCGTTGTTGATGTCGCCAAAATTGGAGCCCATGGAGAAGACAACACCATGGAGTCCCAAGCGCTCGGACACGTTGGTAAAAGTGCCGTTCCGGTTATTGTGGTAAATAAAGGCTTTGCCCGCTTTATCTTTGGAAGGGTGGAGGGCTTCTTTGGCAGCGTAGAAGGAGAGGGCTTTTTCAAATTCGTAATTGCAGACAAAAAGGTCGAGCCAGCCATCGTTGTCGTAATCAAAGAAAAAAGTAGGGAAACTGTGGTAGGTCTCCTTATTGAATCCTGCCTTTTCGGATACGTTTTCGAAGTCTACCTTATCACCAACAAGCCCTTTATTGCGCAGCAACACTTTCTGCCCGCTCATGGTGGAAAGGAAAAGGTCGGGCCAGCCATCGTTGTCGTAATCGCCTGAAGCAACGCCTTTTACGAACAGCGCAATGTTGAGCCCCCAATCGGCTGCAACGTTTGTGAATGTGCCGTTTTTGTTGTTGATGTAAAACTCGCAAAAGTGCTGTGCATTTGCATCGCTGGTTTCATTTCCAACAAAGACATCAATCCAGCCATCGTGGTTGAAATCGTTCCAAGTGGCCGTTTGTGTGGGGTGAAATGACAGCAACCCAGCCTCAATGGTCACATCGGTAAAGGTTCCATCGCCATTGTTGCGAAACAGTGAATTGGGCTGATCTCCAGCGGGGCCCGACTGGCCTTGCCAGGCGCCGCGAAGCACCCAAATGTCCAAGTACCCATCGTTGTTGTAGTCCGTTTGCTGGATGTTGAGACCGCCTGTATATGCTTTCAACCCGGACTCAGCCGAGCGGTCGGTAAAGGTGCCATCCCCGTTGTTCTTGAAGTAGTGCATGGGATCGCTTAAATCCCAAGCGGAAGTCACGAGGTCCAGATAGCCATCGTTGTCAAAATCGTCCACGATGCTGCCGCCTGCGCGGTTATTCACCATGACATTCAAATCTGTGGCCATGTCGAAAAACGGCTTAACGGGATAACCTGGAGCATCCAAGTTGGGAATAAGCCACTTTTTAGGCACTTTTTGGGGGTATCCACCGAGCGTCATGTAGGTGATATTGAGCAACCATAGTGCATCGTAATTATCTGGTTCTATGGTTAAGAGCACTTCAAAAGACGCTGCGGCTTGTTTTGCGGCAGTTTTGTCAGCGTGTACGCCTTTGCCACGGATGGGCATAATGCAGGCATCTTCGTTGTGCCCCATCAAGCAATTGTTTCGTTCGGCGAGCCGCAGGTAGGCCGTACCCAATTGTTGGAGCAAGACTCTTTGACCTTCTATGTTGTTGCCGATCATATTTCGGAGTTGCTCCAAAATAGCAACAGACTGCTGCTCGTCGCCATATTCCAGCAGATAGACTGACTTGTTCAACAAGGTGTTTAATTGAACCGTTTGATCTTGTGTAGAAGCCAAATCGGATTCAACCTGGGCCAGTTTGGCTTCCGCTGAAAACATATTCTGAGGCGTGTTTACCTTTCTGGAAACATCGGCTAGAATCTGCAGCATATTTTGTTGCTGCTTGCTGAGTGGTTTGCTGCTGCGACTGTCTTTGCCAGTTGTTTGTGTGCAAGCGAGTAAACAAGAGAGTAAAATGGCAGTGCTGAAAAGCAAGGTTGCCGATTTTTGGGGCGTGAAGATTGAAATCCTGAGCATTGCAGGTTGAGATTTTAGTATTAAAATGTGTGGATGAGAGACGAGGTGGGTCTGGGAGGGAATTTAGGTGACACCTCCTCCTCCGTCGGAGAGGTCACCTAAATTTTCATGATTTTACTTGGCTGGGGCACACATAGGCATGGAGCCATCGGCCTTTTTGAAAGTCAGTTTTTGTAGCGGACGGGTTTCAAAACCCTCTTGCCCTTCTTTGATTTTGATCAGTTGATTGGGCTTCACATTTTTCAGCACTTGCGTGATGCCGCTGGCGGGCCAAGTCATCGAAATCTCATCAATCACGGTCGCTTGTCCGATGCCGATTTCGCGGCGCAGGGGCGATGAACCGAAGCTGCCACCAGAATTGAGCTCGCGGTACACCATACGCTCTTTGCCATTTTCGTGGAATTTGACGGTGATTTTCGTGCCGATGGCGGCGCGATTAGACTTTGTACCTTCCAGTTGGAGGTAAATCCAGTTGTTGTTGTTTTGGCCCGGATTCATATAGAGCGAGCTGGGGTATCCATCGCCCCGGTAGGCGCCGCCCATTTCTATGTGGATGTCCTGGTCGCCATCGTTGTCAATATCGGCAATGGACACGCCGTGGCCTTTTTGAAGGTTGCCCGTCCGGGATGAAACGGTGGCGTCGGCGAATTTTTTGCCGCCAACATTCATGAACATCTTGTTCGGAATGATGGACTGATAATTGGGATTGCCAGTGCCCAGGTAAATATCCAGCCAGCCGTCGTTGTTGAAGTCGCCGAAATTACCGCCCATGGAGAAGGCGACCGCGTTGGCGCCTACGCTGGTGGTCACATTGGTAAAGGTACCGTCGCCATTGTTGTGGTAAAATTGTGGTTTGCCATCGGGAATATTCGATGGATGAAGGCTCTCTTTGGCAAAATAATAAGCAAGTGAGCGACCGAATTCGTAGTTGCAGACAAAAATATCGAGCCAGCCATCGTTGTCGTAATCAAAGAAAAAGGTCGTGAAACTGCGGTATGACTCCTTGCCGAACCCAGCCTTTTCAGTGGCGTTCTCGAAAACGAGCTTGCCGCCCTGCACACCTTTATTCTGCAACAACACTTTCTTCCCGTCCATGCAGGAAAGGAAAAGATCGACCCAGCCATTATTGTCATAATCACCGGACACTACGCCTTTGACAAACATCTTGAAATCCACGCCCAAGTCGGCAGCCACATTGGTAAAAGTCCCGTTTTGGTTATTGATATAGAGTTGGCAAGGATAAAGGTTGCCGTTCGGCATGGTTTCATTTCCAACGAATATATCGAGCCAACCGTCGTGATTGAAGTCATTCCAGGTGGCTGCCTGGGTAGGGCAGTAAGACAGAAGGCCCGCGTCAATGGTCACGTCGGTGAAAGTTCCATTGCCATTGTTGCGCATGAGTGAGTTGGGCTGCTCTCCCCAGGGTCCGTTCCCCCCCTGCCATGCTCCGCGCAACACCCATATATCCAAATACCCGTCGTTGTTGTAGTCGGTCTGTTGGATGTTGAGACCACCTGTAAAGGCTTTCAAACCAGATTCGGCTGATTGGTCACTGAAAGTGCCGTCGCCATTGTTTTTGAAAAAGTACATGCGGTCTTCGCCTATATCCCATCCCGAGGTCACGAGATCCAGATCGCCATCATTGTCAAAATCATCCACAATGCTGCCGCCTGCGCGACTGTTTACCATGACTTTCACATCCGTGGCGATGTCCACAAACGGCTTAATAGGGTAATCAGGCGCATCAAGATTGCGAATGAGCCACTTTTGGGGCACCTTCTGGGGGTATTCACCAAGCGTCATGTAACAGATATTCAGGAGCCAAATCCCGTCCAGGTAATTTGGGTCATCGGGCGCTTCTTTTAAAAAGGTCTCGAATATCTCGATGGCCTTGCGAGAACCTGACTTGTCTTGGTGTATTCCCGCTGCTCGTAGGGGCATAATACAAGCATCTGCTGTATGCCCGGCCACGCAATTGCTACGTTCCGCTAAGCGCAGATAAGCCGTACCGAGCCAATAAAGGATAGGTATGCGGGCTTTTTCGTTTTTGCCTACTATCTTCAAGAGACGCTCAAAATTAGCAACGGAAGCTGCTTCGTCGCCATATTCCAGCAAAACCATACTTTTCTTCATCTGTATTTGGATCCTTTCATTGGGGTCGTTTGTCACGGTCAGGATTGAATCAAAGTGCGCTATTTTAGCTTCGGCAGCATATCCATTTTCAGGCGTGTTTAATTTTCTGCCTATATCGGCTATGGTGCGCAGCATTTTCAACTGTCCGTCCACTTTTGGTGCATTTTTAAGGGACTTTCCGCCCATTTTTCCGCCTACTTCTGTACAAGCGGTTAAGGCAATGAGCATCAGGACAACAGCAGCAGAATACACTACAGAAATTTTGGAGATCGGATTTTGATGGAAGTGGTTCATATTACTATGTGAAAAATTTTGTATTGCGCAAAGGCATAGGGATTACACCCTCTGTCGAGACCTCTTGGCCGACATAAGGAGATGATTGTCAAATCTTTGTGATTGCTATTTTACTGGTGCAAAAATCTAGGCTTTTTTCCATTGCGGTGCAAGGAACTTCCTTAGTAAAACCTTAGAATAAAATTTGGGGGCTTAAATGGATCTGATTTTCCAAGCCTAAAGAATGGTAGGTGGACTGATAATTCCTGCTACTTTTGCGCACTTAACCGGGATGGCTTTTCATCTGCACAAATTACAGCGGTGAAAAAGGAACTCATTTTCCATTCATCGGGTGTCATCCCGAACGCAGTGAGGGAACTGCGTAAGGATACAAGCAGTTCATTTGCCCAACCAATCCTCACCATCAAAAATTTTATGGACGCGAACAGCCGCATCTACGTAGACTCCGAAATCGGAAAACTCAAAAAAGTAATCGTACACCGCCCTGACGAGGGTATCGCCCGCATCACCCCCAAACGCGCCGAGGAACTGCTCTTCGATGACATCGTACACCTGCCGAACATGCAGGAAGAGCACGACATCTTTGTGAACGTGCTCCGCGCTTTTATCGGGAAAGAGAACGTGCTGGAAGTGGGCGACCTGCTGACCGAGAGCTGCCGCAACGAAGAAAGCCGCTACGAGATCATCAACAAAATCGTTGATTTTGAGGAACTTCCGTATTCGTTCATCCCCAGACTGGCCAGCCTTTCGCCCGAACAATTGGCCGACACGCTCATCACCGGCTACCTTGAGCCGGAAGACCGCATCCTTTTCGACCCCATCCCCAACCTCATTTTTACGCGCGACTTGGCGGTGACTGTGAAAGAGCACGTCATCATCACCAAAGCCGCCAAAGAAGCCCGCTTCCGCGAAAACTTCCTCACCCGGCTTATTTTCTCCAGCCATCCCGTATTCCGCCGACTCAAGGCCGACGGCAAAACCATCAACCTCAACCGGGTAGACAAATTCCCGCCCAACAAACGCGGCGAAACCATCAGCATCGAAGGCGGCGACGTGATGATGTTCCACAAGGATTACCTGCTGATCGGCAATTCCGAGCGCACCAACAACTACGCTTTCGAGATGCTCAAAAACTACCTTTTTGAAAAGGGCATCATCAAAAATATCGTGCAGGTGAACATCCCCGCCGAGCGCACCTATATGCACATTGACACGATATTCACACAGATCAACCACAACCACGTGGTCGGCTTCAAGCCCATCGTCCAAGACGGGCTTGGCTCATACGTAGACGTACATCGCCACACAGGCGAGGAGCTCGAGTATCCCAGCATCGTGGACTTCCTGAAAGCGGAGGTGAACCCAAAGATGGAATTCATCTGGGCCGGTCGCGGCGAAACCCCTTACCAGGAGCGCGAGCAGTGGACCGACGGCTGCAACCTCGTGGCCCTCAAACCCGGCGTGGCCATCACTTACGACCGCAACCCGGTGACAGAGAAGGCATTCAAAGAATTTGGCTACAAGGTGGTGGGCGCAGAAAAAATGATCCGCGACATCGAAAACGGTAAAGTGGATCCTGAGAAAGTGGAGAACACAATTATTACCATTCCTTCCAACGAACTCTCGCGGGCGCGGGGAGGGAGTCATTGTATGACTTGCCCGATAGAAAGAGAAGAAGTTTGATTTTGGACGCTAGACATTGGACGTTGGACGCTAGACATTGGATCAAGGTTTCTCCTGTCCATCATCCAACGTCCAGCCTCCAATGTCTAGCGTCCAACGTCCAATGTCCATCATCCAACGTCCAGAAATGTACGCCTACGAAACACAAATCCGCGTCCGCTATGGCGAGACCGACCAGATGGGTTACCTCTACTACGGCCATTATGCCCAATATTACGAGGTGGGTCGCGTAGAGATGATCCGCTCTTTGGGCCTGAGCTACAAAGAACTAGAAGACGTGTACGGAATCTGGCTACCCGTGGTAAGCCTTGAGATGCGCTTTGTGCGTCCGGCCTATTACGATGACCTGCTTACCGTCCACACCGAGATTCGGGAATTGCCAGACGAGTATATCACCTTTCATGTGGAAATATTCAACGAGAAGAAAAAAATGGTGAACGTAGGTCGTGTGCGGCTTTGCTTTTTTGATTCAAAAACGAAAAAAGTGGTGCCTGCGCCTGAGTATTTGATGGACAAGCTTCGAGGGAGCTGGATTAAGGAGTGACGATTACATGATTGTTGATGTCTTTTGATTGACGATTAATAGATTACATGATTGTTGATTTTTGATGTAAAGGAGGATGTAATTAGGGTCGAAGGGGGAACGGAACATCAAACATTGCCAATCTTACATTCCATCAAAAATCAACAATCATGTAATCTATTAATCGTCAATTAAAAAACCTTAAGTGTAGTTGGAAGCTTAGCTCCTACCTAGCCCAAACATTATACTTCAAAATACAATAAATGGCTCTAAACCCATCTACAGGGCCAATCTTTTTCCCTTCGGCATAGGTGCGGCCATAGTACGAAATGCCCACCTCGTAAATACGCACTCCAGGCACTCGGCTGATTTTTGCGGTCACCTCTGGCTCAAAGCCAAAGCGTTTTTCGCGTAAGGGGAGGCTCTTGAGCATATCGGCGCGGAACATTTTGTAGCAGGTTTCCATGTCCGTGAGGTTCAGGTTGGTGAACATATTGGACAGGTTGGTCAGAAACTTGTTGCCGATGCTGTGCCAATAAAACAGGATGCGGTGCGGCCTACCGCCCATAAAACGCGAACCGAATACCACATCGGCAAAGCCATCCAGGATGGGCTTGAGCAGGATATTGTATTCATTCGGATCGTATTCCAAATCAGCATCTTGTATGATTATATAATCACCTGAAGCGTGTTGGATACCCGTGTGGAGCGCGGCGCCTTTGCCTTGGTTTACCTCGTGCTTAAGGTAGCGGATATTCATTTCGGGGTTCGCTTCCATGTAGCGGCGGATGGCCCC
>JACMMM010000296.1 GCA_014379065.1 Saprospiraceae bacterium | reverse complement strand
GCACTTTGCGTTCAGAAATAGTGGCTCCCATATATTGTCAATTTAAAGATGTTCGTGCAAAAATAATCTTTTCTCGCATTAGTGGATGTGCGACTCAAAGTCACACCTCCACTAACATTCCCTAAACTTCCTGCCGCAACACCTCCAACGGCGGCTTCCTCACCACTTCCCGACTATTCAACAACCCAATAATGACCGTCAATGACGTAATGGCGATAAATGTCGCAATGAGCGGCCACCACTCAATCTGAAAGGGAATTTTAAACGCAAAAACCGCCAAGCCCCAAGCCCCGGCCACAGAAAGCCCCACGCCTGCCAAACAAGACAAGGCCCCCAATAAGAAATATTCCAAGGCATTGATACTCAATATCTGCCGACGGCTTGCGCCCAAGGTTCTGAGCAAAACGCTTTCCCGAATCCGGGCAAATTTGCTCTGATAAATCGAACTGAATAGAACCAACAGGCCTGTCAAAATGCTGAACAAGGCCATAAATCGAATCACAAACGATACCTTGCGCAGCACCTCATCCACCGATCGCAAAATCTGGGTCAGGTCAATGGCCGAAACGCCCGGATAGCGCTTCACCATTTCGCTCTGGAATTTGGCCGATTGCTCGGCATCTTTAACTTTCGACACGATGACGTGGAACTGGGGCGCGCGTTCCAACACACCTTTAGGGAAGACCACCAGGAAGTTCGTCTGCACCCGGTTAAAATCCACTTCTCGGACGCTCGCCACTTCGCAATCGAGCTGTGCGCCTTGCACATTAAATACAATGCGCGTACCTATTTTGGCTTTCATCGAGCGTTGCAATCTGTCAGAAATAGAGACTTTGATGGGCTGCCCAGGCGTGTGTTCGCCCACCCATGCGCCTTCTATGATTTTCTCTGTTTCAATCAAAGTGTCGCGAAACGTAACGCGGTACTCCCGGTCCCATACCCAGCGTGAGATGCGGTCATCCTCTTCACGCGGGACACCTCCTTGGCGACCTTCTTCGTCCTTTGGAAGGGAATCGGGATCAGGATGTTCCAGTTCGTATTGCTGTTTGGTTTGACCGTCAATAGACTCCACGCGGGTCGTAACGACACCAACTTGTTGCATGAGCGGCATTCCATACTTGCGTACCAATTGTGCCACGCTGTCTTTGTCATTCGCTTGAATATCAAACAGAATCATGTTTGGTTGACTGCCGCTTCCCGAAAATTCGACCTGTTTCAACAGCAAACTTTGAATCAAAAACAAGGTCGAAAGCAGCATAGTGCCCAGTCCGATGGTGACGACGAGCAACACCGTTTGATTTTCAGGCCGAAACAAATTCGCGACGCCCTGCCGCGCGACGTAGCTCCATTTTTTAGGGAAAAATCTGCGCAGCAAAAAGGTCAACACGCGGGCAATACCCCATAAAACCACAAACGCCCCCGCAATGCCGCCCATGAACGCCAGTGTTTCCTCCCAATCGCGCACCAACCAGTAGGTGAATCCGAAAAGTGTGGCCAGAATAGCGCTATACACCACCCAACGCAACAAGCGGTTGTCAGATTCTTGTTCGCCAAATGATGCCCGCAAAGTGCGAAGTGGCGAGGTTTTTAAAATGCCTGAAAGCGGTAAAAGCGCGAACAAAACGGCCACAATCAAACCGAGCGCAACCCCTTGAAACAATGCAGCATAAGAGAAATCCGTGCTGACATTTTCAATGGGCAAAAGATCCTTGACCAGCACGGGAAGTAGTTTTTGAATGAGCGAACCCGCTACTGCCCCGACTATTGCACCTAAAAGCCCGATTCCTGCAACTTGCAGGAGATAAACATAAAACGCCTTGCGACCGCTCGCGCCCAGGCAGCGCAGAATCGCCACCGTGGGCAATTTGTCTTTGATGTAAATGTGTACCGCGCCAGCAACACCAATACAGCCCAATAGTAGCGCGATGAATCCCACCAGATTGAGAAAGGTGCCGAAATTGCCAAAAGCCGAGCCAATGCTTTGTTTCCGGCTTTGTACGGTATCCCAATCGAGATTGGCTTTTTCAAGCGTTTTTTCAAGGGGTTTCAACATAGCATCAGGATCAGCGGTGGCGGGCATTTTATAAAAATACTGATAGTCCACCCGGCTGCCACGCTGTACAAGTCCCGTAGCATCAAGCCATTGCGCGGGAATGAATACCACTGGCGCAATGCTGCTAGCGATGCCTGCCCGACCCGGAGAGGAAAGCAAATCGCCTTCAATCAGGAAAGTTACGTTCCCGATTTGAATGCTGTCGCCGGGTTTTATGCCGAATTGAAGGAGCAGCGCATGGTCTACAAGCGCGGTTTTCTTCGTTCGAAATGATTGCCAAGAGTTTTCTGGTTCCGTTTTCCATTTTCCATAAAACGGGTAATTGCCCTCCAGAGAGCGAATGAGCGAGAGCCGCGTACCGCCGCCGTTCGGAAACCTGACCATGCTCATAAAATTGAGCACTTTGGCTTTTTCTACGTCGGGCTGTTCAATTTTTGCCAAAATGGAATCCGGCGCGGGTTGGTTGGCCCCTAACAAAAGATCGGCGCCCAGCAGGGTTTTGGCTTCCCGGTCAATGTCGGCCATAAGGTTGACAGAGAAGGAGCGCACCGCCGTTAAGGCGGCGATACCGACCGTAATGGCGGAAATGAACAGCACGAGGCGGGCGCGATTGCGGCGGCTGTCGCGCCAAGCCATTTTCAGGATGAAGGACATTCTTTGTTGAGGATGTTGAGAAGGTTTAGGGTTGAGACGCTACCCAAAACCCCCAAAGTCCCTTAGAGTTGAGGTTTAACAGGAAAAAACCGATGAAAATGACAAATGAGAAGACAAGAAGAAGGAATTTTGCTGCATCATGCAAATATCCGACAGCATTCAAATCCACGATCTCTCGTTTGTGCCGCTTTTTTCAGAAGCCGAGGTACAGGCTCGTGTCCGCATACTTGGCCAAGATTTGACCGAGCGCTATCGAGGCAAAACCCCATTGTTCATCAGCATATTGAGCGGGGCATTCGTCTTTGCGTCTGACTTAATTCGGGCTTTTGACAGCCATTGCGAAGTGGGATTTGTGAAACTCGCCTCCTACACCGGTACGCGCTCTTCCGGCGATGTACAAACAGTGATGGGGCTTGATAAAGACCTTCGCGACCGCCATCTCGTAGTGGTAGAAGACATCATAGACACGGGCCGCACGCTCCATTTTTTTCTAGAACATCTCCAAGCGCAACAACCCGCTTCTATCTGCACGGTCACGTTTTTGCGCAAACCCGAAGCCGCACAATTCCCCGTACCCGTGGATTTTGTGGGCTTTGATATTGAGGACAAATTTGTGGTCGGCTATGGACTCGACTACGATGGGCTGGGGAGGAATTTGGCGGGGATTTGGCAGCTTGCATAAATATCCAATATCCAACAAGGAATTTCCAATGTCCAAATAAGCTCCGCGCTTGGGATTTGTTGTTGTTCAATGCCCAGATGTCAACGTGAGTGACTGAGCCCAACGCCTACTTGGAAATTGGAAATTCCTTGTTGGATATTGGATATTCCCTACGGTTTTTCCGGTTCCAAAAACAGCTGCGTCTCAAATACAGGTATATCCACAACAGCCTCAATGTCAATATTCACCGTGATGTCATCCACCCAATTGTTGCTGCGGAGAGCAAAGAAGTAGGTGCCTTCGAGGGGCGCGTATCGGCGTTGGGCATCCACACTGATGCCTGTTTGTTGAATGAAGGCCGAGTAGTTTTCGCCTT
>JACMMM010000295.1 GCA_014379065.1 Saprospiraceae bacterium | reverse complement strand
TTAATCGTCATTGGGTCATTGTTGAAATGACGATTAATGACCCAATGACGAACAATGACGAACAATGACGATTAACGACCCAAAGGTAATTTTCTCTCAGAAAGTGCTACAGCAAAAAAAACGGCGGCGCGTAATTACGCGCCGCCGTCGGTATGGTTGGTTAGTTCTTATTAGCCGTTCTTATCGCACTACAATCAGTTTTTCTGCCGTCACTGCGTCGCCCACTTGTATGCGGACGAAATAGAATCCAACAGGCAATTGGCTCGTAGTCAGGGTAAAGGACTGTTGCCCAGCGGAAGCTTTTTCGTTCACTTGCTGGCCGAAGTATTGCCCGTCAAGGCCAATAATATCCACCTGCAAATCAGCCGCATTGACAAGGTTCATTTCCAAGGTAGCGCGGTCGCTGGTCATCGTTGGGTACAATTTGATGTCGCTGGCAAACGCCGCAATGTCTTTTGTACCTACGGAACCTTTGAAGCAATCCGTGTTCAGCGTGAGGTATTTCGCCCAAAGGCAGGTCCAGTCAGAATTAATGCCATTGACACCGCTAAATGCACCAATATAGTTCACTTTATCGAAGAAAGGCTTGTTGATACGTGGAGCAGTGAAAGCTCCCATCCCTGCCACTGGTGAGCCAAAAGTTGGCTGTGCATTTGGGTAGTCGAGATTGAATGGATCGCTCAACTTAGCCTCTGCGCTGGTTGTGAAAAGTTTGTTGTTCCAACCTGCGGTTGCGTACCAAGCGTCAATGTCAAATGCGGCCGTGGCCAGAAGCGGATCGGTTGGCCCGGCGACAATGGTGTTTTTCACTTCCAAAAGCCCACTTGTAGCGTTCGCCTCAGCAGCAGTGCCGTCAATGAAAATCCCTACTGGGTAGTTACCAATAAGTAATGTATTGAAAAGACTGGTTTCCGTACTGCGGCGCAAGTGCGCAGCGCGGCGGTAGTTTGAATTTGGAGTGCCAGATGGGCCTACTACTGTAACGTTTGAGAAGGTAGCAGCCGTTTTTGGCGTAGCTCCACTTCCTGTTGCATTATTATCCGATTCAAAGCCATTCGAGCCACTTACGTCAGCAACTTGTGGATCGCGTACAGAAAATGCATACTGGATATTTCCAGAGAAGCCGTTGTCCGTATCAAAATCGTCGTCGAGCGCACGGTATGCAATCAAGTGCTTTGCATTCGCTGTGCCGCCAAACCATTCAAAAGCATCATCGCCAGCGAATGAAACCTGCACGTAATCAATTATAGTGCCTGAGCCAACAGCACCAAAAGTAATACCATTGATCTCATTATTAGGCTGGAATGCGATACCAGGATATTCGATGCGGACATAGCGAAGGATGCCAGAGTTGTCGTCGTTATAACCTTCGCAACCCAATGGTTGGTCACCCGCGCCATATAAGCCTTTAACTGGATCAAGGCCACCTTCTATGAGGCCTAGGCACTGGGTGCCACTATAAATCTGGTTGGTGTGCGCACGGCCCAGTATGATCAAACCACCCCACGAACCATAAGTTGGGTTCGGGTCGTTGGTGCTAAATACAATTGGATCCGCCACAGTGCCATCAGCGATTATTTTAGAACAACGGGTCACAATCAACGCGCCCTTTGAACCTTTGTCACCCTTGATTACTGTACCAGGTTGGATGGTCAAGGTAGCGCAATTGGTCACATAAATAAAGCCTTGCAAGGTGTATTCTTTATCCGACGTCCATGTCGTGTTGGTCGTGATATCCGTAGAAACAGTCACTTGGGTGATAGAAGGAGGAGGGATACAACCAGCATCGTTCCATTTCACCCATGGGCAAGTCCAGTCGCCTGTTGGGCCAAAAGCACCAGCATAGCTTACAGGAGTAAAGAAGGGATCTTGGATGCGCGGGTTAGAAGCGAAATTTCCAGCAGTCAATACTGGAGAAAGAGGTGCAGGACGTGGGTTAGGCAGGTTGAGGTTGAACGGATCAACCAATTTTGCGTCGGCGCTGTTCGTGCTCGACGTAATCTGGTTGGCCGTAGCCCATGCCGCGATGTCAAAGGGAAGGACATTGGTGCTCAGCGGAGTTGCCATGCCATTGAAAAACGAATTCTTTACGATCAATTTGTCCGTTTGAGCATTTAATGCGCAAGAGTCGCCATCGATGAAAAGGCCAACCGGGTAAGCGCCTACTGCTACAGAGTTGAACACGGCTTGTTCGGTATTACGGCGCAAGTGCGCAGCGCGACGATAGTTGGTATTTGGATTGCTGCCAGGGCCAACTACTGTGACGTTGGAGAAGGTTGCTTTTGATTTTGGTGTAGCACCACTTCCCGTGGCGTTGTTGTCAGCCTCAAACCCGTTCGAGCCGCTCACGTCCGCTACTTGTGGGTCGCGAACCGAAAGTGCAAATTGGATATTACCAGAATAACCGTTGTCTGTATCAAAGTCATCGTCCAGTGCGCGGTAGGCTACCAAGTGTTTGGCATTTACCGTGCCGCCGAACCATT
Organism: Saprospiraceae bacterium; assembly: GCA_014379065.1. Taxonomy (GTDB): domain Bacteria; phylum Bacteroidota; class Bacteroidia; order Chitinophagales; family Saprospiraceae; genus M3007. The sequence continues at coordinate 8,033 of JACMMM010000295.1, read as the reverse complement.
CAAATGCGTCGTCGCCAGCGTACGAAACTTGTACATTGTCAACAGTAGTGCCATTACCTACACCGCCAAAGGTGATACCGTTTATCTCGTTGTTTGGCTGGAAAGCGATACCTGGGTATTCAACACGCACATATTTCAGTATGCCAGAATTGTCGTTGTTATAGCCTTCACAACCAAGGGGTTGGTCGCCGCCGCCATACAGACCTTTTACCGGATCAAGACCACCTTCGATGAGGCCAAGACATGGCGTGCCATTGTACATCTGGTTGGTGTGCGCGCGACCAAGGAGGATCAAGCCACCCCATGAACCGTACGTTGGGTTCGGGTCGTTGGTGGTGAATACAATTGGTGCGTCTGCAGTGCCGTTTGCGATAATTTGAGCACAACGGGTTACGATGAGTGCACCTTTTGAACCTTTATCACCTTTAATCACGGTGCCTGGCTGGATCGTCAAGACAGCGCAGTTGGTGACATAGATGAAACCTTGCAGGGTGTATTCTTTATCGTTCGTCCAGGTTGTGTTTGTGGTGATATCCGTAGAAACGGTCACTTGACCAGGAGAAGGTGCAGGAATACAATTAGTAGTACCCCATTTTGCCCAAGGGCAAGACCAGTCACCTGTTGGGCCAAAAGCACCTGCGTAGCTCACCGAAGTAAAAAATGCATCTTGGATACGCGGATTTGAAGTGAAACTTGCACCCGTCAAAACTGGTGAGCCCGATGCTGGACGCGGGTTTGGCTGGTTGAGGTTGAAAGGGTCTACCAATTGTGCGTCCGCAGCATTGGTGCTTGAATTGACCGCATTTGCAGCAGCATAAGCCGCAATATCAAAAGTAGCCACATTGGTGCTCAATGGTGTGGTCATACCATTGAAGTAGCTGTTCTTCACAATCAGTTTGCCATTTTGGGCATTCGTTGCACAAGAGTCCCCATCAATGAAAAGGCCAACCGGGTAGGCGCCTACTGCAACCGAGTTAAAGATTGCATTTTCGTTGTTACGACGCAAGTGTGCTGCGCGACGGTAGTTGGTATTAGGCGTGCCTGAAGGTCCAACTACTGTTACATTAGAAAAAGTTGCCTTGGATTTTGGAATAGTACCGTCACCAGTAGCATTGTTATCTGCTTCCCAGCCATTGGAGCCGCTCACGTCAGCCACCTGTGGGTCGCGAACGGAAAGTGCAAACTGGATATTCCCAGAATAGCCGTTGTCCGTGTCAAAATCGTCGTCCAAACCGCGGTAAGCGATCAGGTGTTTGCAGTTTACAGTGCCACCAAACCATTCGAAAGAGTCATCACCGGAGAAAGACACCTGAACAAAATCAATGGTAGTGCCAGAGCCTACACCGCCCAAAGTAAGTCCATTGATTTCGCTATTGGGCTGGAATGCAATACCAGGGTATTCAATGCGGACATAGCGGAGAATACCGGAATTGTCGTTGTTGTAGCCTTCACAACCCAAAGGCAGGTCGCCAGCCCCATAGAGGCCTTTCACAGGATCAATGCCTCCTTCAATGAGGCCAAGGCAAGGAGTGCCGTTGTAGATTTGGTTCGTGTGCGCTTTACCAAGAAGGATAAGACCGCCCCAGTCACCATAGGTAGGGGTAGGTTCATTGCTGGTGAACACAATGGGCTCACTGGCCGTACCTTCAGCAATGAGTTTGCCACCGCGGGTCACGATCAGAGCACCTTTGGTAGTTTTGTCTCCTTTGATAATGGTGCCAGCTTCAATAGTCAGGGTCACGCCGTCCAAGACGTATACGAAGCCGTTGAGCAGATAAGTATTGGTTTTTGTCCAAGTTGTGTTCGTGGAGATGTCTCCAGATACCACGATTTGGGCATTGGTGCCGCCGACAATGGCGACCAGAAATGCAATCAGTAAAAGTACTTTTTTCATAGAAAAGGCAAAATTTGTTGGATAATTTTTGCACCACAAAGGTCGTAAGCCGTTGGTGTAAGGGGGAAACCAAGGGGTTAAGTGTGGTTTAAGTCTGTATGAAGTGGGTGTTAAGGAATGCGGATTTGCGCGATCCGCATTAGACAAAAAAACCGGGCGAAATTGATTCGCCCGGTCTCACTAAACCTGCTAAACTTTATGCGTATGAAGAGCAATGAATAAGCCGGGGCGCAATTTGTCTGAAACCTGCCCTCCCCGACTTAGGATTTACGATTTTGGATTTACGATTATTTTGATCCGAAAAAGGTTCGATTCGTACTTTTTTCGGATCAAAATAATCGTAAATCCAAAATCCAAAATCGCAAATCGGATTACACCAACTCAAACGCCGCCATCCCTTGTGCCCGCCCCATGAGTTCTTCGCGTAGGAGTTGTAGATTTTGTCCCTCGCGCTCTGGCACTTGCAAGAGCGGATTTGGTGTAGAGAAATCGGCTTTATGGTAATGGTACATTTCCCAATGACCAGCCTTGCATTCCAACGCGGTGAGATGTTCTACCCAGTCACCACTGTTCATATAGGTGACGGTTTTGCCATTCTTGGCCATTACTTCGCGCATTTGAGGTTGATGTATGTGCCCACAAATCACGCTGTCGTATCCATTTTCAGCAGCCATCTGAATGGCGATGTCTTCAAAATCACCAATAAATCGCACCGCACCTTTTACCCCTTTTTTTACCCTTGCAGAGAAAGAGGCGGGTTTTAGCCCACAAACCTTTCGGGCTATGTTGATCATTCGATTGATGCGGATGAGTAAGTCATATCCTTGGCCACCCAATTTTGCCAGCCAGCGTGCCCCCTGCACCGCAGGGTCGAACACATCACCATGAAAAACCCAGTGCGTTTTGCCATCCACTTGAAACACCAGCTTGTTGCGTAAGTGGATGAGTCCCAAGGATATTTCGCCGAATTTTCGAAGCACGTCATCGTGGTTGCCTGTCAGGTAATAAACTTTTGTACCGTTCACGGCCATTTTCAGTATGCGGCGCACCACCTCCATGTGTTCTTTAGGGAAATAACTTTTCTTGAAATTCCACATGTCGAAGATGTCGCCATTGAGCACCAGTGTGCTAGGCTCGATGCTCTTCAGGTAGTTGCTCAGTTCGCGGGCGTGACAGCCATAAGTGCCAAGGTGTACGTCAGAAATTACAACGATGTCGAGTTCTCGTTTCATGTTCAAAAGATTACCGATGACGAGGGCCAATTATACAACAGCATTTTTTGCTCAAAAAAACCCGCGCCGGGAAAGTATTTTGCCTGTAAGCTAACGGGTAAAACTGGCGACTGAACGACAAGCAAAAGAAGGAGAGAGGTCACGGGCGCGGGTGGAAAATCATGTTTATACTGTAGTCCAATACTAGTCACAAAGTTGGCGGCAAACTGCTCACAAAGATGTTAAGCTAATATGAAGTTAGGTTTAATTCAATCCCCATAAAATGAGCGTAAATCTGCCATATATGTGTAATTTCTGCCTACCTACAGGCAGGCATGTTATAAAAAAACCCGAACAACTTACGTCGTTCGGGTCGTTTGTAGTAAAGTTCCTAACCTTTAAACTACTAAAATCTGTATCCAAAATTCTTGCTCAGACATTGGACTGAGAGACGTTGGACATTGGATTTTTACTTCGGAAAAGTGTCCAATGTCTAAAAGTCTAAGGTCTAAAACTTATACCCGAGGCTCAGCGTAATGGTGCTGCCTAATGTTAGGCGTTGCATCACATTGTCCTCAGCCTCTTCGTATTTGTGGCTAGCATTGTTGTCTTGATAATAAATAAATTCAGGGCGGAGGATATCACCCCAAGTCAGTTTTACTTCACCGTTACGGCCCAACTTTTTACTTACCGAGAAGTCGAGCAAGTTGCGATGACGCTCATAGATATCGCCATAGCTCACTGTGCCCACTTGAGCGATACGGTCGCCAATAACGTTGTAAATCAAGGTGGTGCTCAAGCCAATCCTCGTAATGTTATAGGTAAGGCCTGCATTGAGGATGTAAGGCGATTGGCCTTGCAATGCACGGGTAGAGTCAAAGTATGACACCCCTTTGGAGAGGTCAATATTGGAGCGTATTAAAGATACATTGGAAAAGAATACAAGATCCTCGACACCAACAAAGTCAAAGTTTTTGCGCAGTTCCATTTCAGCGCCATAGTTGTTGGCACTGGCTACGTTGTTAAATGAAAAAGTACGTGTGCCGCCTCCTACCGCAGCAAAAGTGAACTCAATCGGGTTTTTGAACCTTTTGTAAAACAAACTGACGCTGAACAATTGGTTTTGGCCCGGATATATCTCGTAGCGAATGTCAGCGTTATAAATCGAACCTTGGGTAAGTGCTGGGTTTCCAACCACATTGGCATTCAGGTAAAAATCAAAAAAGGAGAAAGGGGCCAATTCACGAAACTCTGCACGGCACACTGTTTTTGACCCGGACAAACGCAACTGGTGTTTTTGATTGAGGCTATAGGTCATGTTGAACGATGGCAATAGTGCTGAAATCGTAGTATCTACCGAAATCGGCGTGCCTCCATACTGGGCAGATTGTACCTGTTGGCGGAAACTTTCCACGCGTGCTCCCCAAGCGATGCGCAAACGATCTGCGATTTTATTGTCGAGCATAGCGTAGCCTGCCACAAGGTTGGACTGGCCTGTGTAGCCATCGCTTGGGTTGGTGATTTCATCCATGATGAAACCTTTTTCTCCAATATTTTGCTGGTCAAAGATTTGATTCTGTGGGAGTTTAAGCAAGTCGTAGTCAAATTGAATGAAATTACCCAGAATATAACCCATCACACGGGCGTCGAACTTGCGGTCGCGTTTTTGGTAAAGTCCACCCAGTTTAATAGATTGTTTTTGTTTGCCCAAATGGAAAGGAATCGACAAGTCAATATTCCCGTTATAGGTGTCTTCTTCCAAGGACGAATAAAAACGCCCGCTGCGATAAGGGTCAGCCGAGCCAAATGGTACATACGCCTGGTATGGAAAGTTGACATCCAAAGTGTCATCAAAATTTATAGCGTAGAACATGCGGCGCAGCGAAGGCACATCTCGGCTCGTGCGATTGAGTCCACCGCCCCAGTTCAGGCGCATACCTTTTTGAGTCAGTTGGTGCTCGCCATAAAGTCGGGTGGTAAGCAAATGGTTCTCGGTGTATTCTATCGCCGTGGATTTGATTTTGCGCACCTCTGCATAGTCGTAACCAGAGCGGTCGCTAATAATGTTGTCCGTATTGGTAGAATAGGTAGCCTGTAGGCCAATTTTTTGGGTGTTGTTGATTTTTAAGGCTGTGTTGAAAAGTGTGCCCCACAACACATTGTTTTTAAACTGTTTGTCATTAAAGTCAAACACCTTGCCTGATACTTCATAATCCGCCCGCGATCCATTCTGGAGGCGATTGTTGTTGCTATAAGATCCGCCCAACGTCAAGCCGAACTGGACTTTCTCAGAAATATCTTTGATATACCCACCGCTAAGTTGCACCCCAATGTTTGGACGTGCACTACTTTCTTCGTTGATTGCCCAATCATTGGGAAACAATTGTGACGTGCGGTATTTCTCCTCCTTAGGCTGTGCCTTAAAATCGGCGGAAGAAGGCAAAGTAGCAGGAAGCGCTCTGGTACCATCATCGTGGCCCAACCAGTCAGAGCCACCCCCTTCACTAGACTGAAAAGGCTTGGAAGTAGTAACCGTATTGTAACCGCCACTCAAACTCGCTTGGATGAAAGACGCTTCAGGGATATCTTTGGTGCTGACCAAAATAGCTCCTCCGGCAAATTCGCCCGGCAAATCAGGACTGGCAGTTTTTACAATTACAAGGTTGTCGAGCATAGCAGAGGGGAACAAGTCGAAAGAAAATGCCTTTCGATCCGGTTCCGTACTACTGAGCAGTGCACCGTTGAGCATCGCCACGTTGTAACGGTCATTTAGGCCGCGGATAATGGCAAACTTGTTGTCTTGGATAGTTGCACCGCTTACCCGGCGAATTACGTCGCCAGTGGTACGGTCAGGAGTGCGTTTGATGGTTTCAGAACTGATACCATCGGCCATGCTGACACTGTTTTTCTGGAAAATGGTGAGTGCGCTGGTGCTTTCGCGCTTTGCTTTTGCCACTACAACTACTTCAGCGAGTGATTCGCCTGCGCTTTCTTCCATCGAAGCATCTACGGTAGTAGCTTCGTTAGATTTTACATCCACGTCTTCAAGGTTTTTGCCTGTATAGCCCGTGTAGTTCAAGCTAATCTTGTGCTTGCCTAAAGGCACATTCGCTATACGAAAATTGCCATCAAAGTCAGTGATAGCACCGCCGACGCCTTCATCCAATTTAACAGAAACCCCGATTAGGGGATCTGCAGATTTGGCGTCAATAATTTTTCCGGCAATGATGCCCGTTTGGGCGGAGAGGAAAATAGGAGAAAAGCACAAAAGTGCTAGGAGAGAGATGGTTATGTTCTTCATGTGTTGGAATACAGATATTTCGAGTACAAAGGTCACTCTATCCGATCGGCGAGGGAATATAAGCATTTTAAGTTAGTGTTAAGTTTGGGGCGCTGGAGTAGATATGATTCAGGCTTGCCAAACCATTTGGCGGTTTACCTTTACCCAAAATTTGTCGGATCATGCAAAAACTCCTGCTGGCCTTCACGGCTATTCTCTGGCTCACAAAGGTGGTCTCCGCACAAACCGAGACACCTTTGGAGTTGAGCGCAACGACCAATCAAACCCCATCTTTCATCCTCACCGACCCAAAAGAAGTGCTCAAGCATGACGGCGAACTTGTGTCGGTGGAGGGCTGCGTGGCGAGCGCAAAACTGAAGGAACAAGTGAATGGCAAGCCCATTTTCCTCGATATGTTTGTGGCTTATCCCAACAACATCTTGACAGTAGCCATTTGGGAAGATGACCAGCCCAAATTTCTGAGCGCAGCGGAGTACGATAAAAAAATGGTCCGAATCACAGGAAAAGCAAAGAAAAAAGAGTTTGCCCAGCCTGGGAAAGCGCCCCAAGAGCGCGTTACCATCAGCCTCCACGACCCAAAGCAAATCACCATCCTTGGCGATTGCCCGGCTGTCAGTCGGCAGTAGCAGTTTACAGTAGCAGTCCAATGTCTAAAGCCCCACCCTCCTTCGGCAAGCCTACGGCGGGCAAACAGTCCAATGTCTAATGTCCAACGTCTAAAATCCTTTATGTTTATCTCTGGAATTCAACAAGTTGGCATCGGCGTGAGCGATGTCCACGAAGCGTTCAAATGGTATCGCCAACACTTCGGTATGGATGTACCGATCTTTGAAGAAGCCGCCGAAGCGGGCCTCATGCTGCCTTATACGGGTGGAAAACCACAATCCCGTCACGCCATCCTCTCGCTCAACATGGCTGGGGGCGGGGGCATGGAAATCTGGCAGTATACGGGCCGAACGCCCATGCCCCCGACCTTCCAGCCTCAACTCGGCGATCTTGGCATCGGCATTTGCAAGATCAAATCTGCTGACGTGCAGGCCACGTTCCACTATCTCCGCAAACGTGGCGTGAACATTCAGAGCAATCCAACACTACGTCCCGATGGTATGGAGCATTTTTTTGTCAAAGACCCTTGGGGAAATACCTTTGAAATTGTGGGGGCTACGGATTGGTTCTCAAGCCCATCCCCCAAAAAGGGAATACAAACTGGCGGTGTTTACGGCGCATTCGTAGGCGTATCCGACATAGATCGCGCCATCAACTTTTACTCCGAAATCCTTGGCTATCAAACCATTGTATACGACCATGCCGACGATTTTGCCGATTGGCACGGTGTAGACGGAGGATTTGGCCGCTACCGCCGCGTGCTGCTCCGTCACCCGGAAAAACGCAAAGGGCCATTCAGTCCACTGCTAGGTGACACAGAAATTGAATTGGTGCAAAGCCTCGACCGAGCCCCCCGCAAGATCTTTGAAAACCGTTTTTGGGGCGACCTCGGCTACATCCACCTCTGTTTCGACATCACCGGCATGGCCGAAATGAAAAAGACTTGCGAGGCCAAAGGCCACCCCTTCACCGTGGATTCGAGCGGCTCCTTCGACATGGGCGAAGCGGCGGGTTATTTTTC
>JACMMM010000294.1 GCA_014379065.1 Saprospiraceae bacterium | reverse complement strand
TCAGCGACACGTTGTTGTAAGTAAGCGAGAACCCGGTGAAATGAAACCCAAATGAAAAGCCTTTTTCCCAGAATTGGAATGAGCCTTGCGATTCTATATTTTTGATGGAATCCAATTCTTTTGGATCAATTTGGTATTCAATATCTCCTTTCACATAGTTGAGCCACACACGCCGCATCCCGAAACCCAATTGGAGCCACTTTACCCTAAAACTCAAACTGGGTTGCAGAAACCATCGCTGAAATTGTAGCCTTGTTTGCAGGCTTTCCTGCTGATATATGCTTGTCTGATTGCTTTCGTAGGCATTTTCCGCCCAACCTCCCCCATAACCACCGAACAAACTAAGCGTAAATGGGCGGTAGGGATAGTAGCCTCCAACCCCTCCTTCGGTCATGCTTCCGCGCCCCCATTCTGTATAGTTCCCATTGTTCCCGTTCGTCCTTTGCGGTATTTTCAAATGGTTGAACATCACCCCAGCGTATTTTACGGGGCTGTAAATGGCCTGGGCTTCGACACCTTTCGCTTCGGCTCCACTATAGCGGGCGATACTGATGCTGGCATCGTGCTGTTTCCGAAGCATGGGTATATTGAGCGTATTGGGAGAATAGTAATAATGGGTGCAACCAGTCCAGAAAAAGAGAGCGGCTAAGGCTGGGAGTATCAGTTGTTTCATGTCCTATATAATTTAGAAAGTTCGATACAAATCTCAGACACTTTACCTGGGACGTTCAGCGGATTTCAAGAAAAAAATATTTAATTTTATTGCACTTTAAAGTTGCAACACGGGCAACTAATATCGCCCCAAATGTTAAAGTTTTTATCATCTACGACATTTGTCGTAAAAAAATTTGCGCTTACGACAATTGTCGTACACCTTTGTCGTTATAAAGTTGAATCGAACCCAAATCAACCCATCACCACCTACACGAATCACCAACAAAACCAATCACTAGTCACCATTCGCCATGTCCTACCAACCCTCCGAAGCAGAACTCGAAATCCTCCAGGTCCTCTGGGAGATAGAGCCAGCTACCGTCCGAAGCATTCACGAGCGCATTGCCGCCGCCGGGAAAGATGTGGGCTACACCACCGTGCTCAAGCAGATCCAGCGACTTACCGAAAAAGGTGCGCTCGAAAAAGAGATTGTGGAAGGGTCGCACCTCTACCGCGCCATTGTCAAAGAAACGGATGTAAAACAACAGCTCGCTGGCAAAGTGATGCGCACCGCATTTGGCGGCTCGGCGTTGCAAATGGTAATGCATGCCCTTGGAAACGAAAAAGCAGACCCAAAAGAATTGCAGGAACTCAAAAATTGGCTTGATAACCAGTTGAAAAAGTAAGTATTGCCACAGCAAATTATTCTTCTCGCCCTCTATCACTCCTATTTATTAAAGACCTTATGCTCAGCACAAACTTCGCCCCGCTCGCTCAGGCTTTTGGCTTCACCCTAGCCCATTCGCTCTGGCAAATTGCCCTTATCTGGTTGGTTTTCAAATTGCTGGAGTGGCGGTTGAACACTCGGCATCAAGCCGTGTATTTGCTTTCACTGGCTGCGATGCTCGCTTCGACAGGGTGGGCAATCACAACATTCTTGCACGAATGGGCAAGGCTCAAACCTGTGGAAATAGTGTTTTCACCCAGTGAAAATGAGGCAGTAGTCGCCTCCTCCGGCTTTGTGCCAGATGGGACAACGACCAGCCTGAATCTTTGGGAATCGGCCCAAATATGGCTCGAAAGCAATGCTGCCCCGATAGGATGGGCGTGGTTGGCATGTGTGGGGCTTCTTTGGCTTCGGCTCATGGGTGGATGGTACTTGGCTCAACGGCTGCGTCGGCGTGATGTTTCTCCTGCAGTCGAGACACTCCAAATTCTCTGCAATGACTGGGCAAAACGCCTGAGCATCAACCCCCATATTCAACTCCTAGAATCGCCCCACATTTCAGAACCACTCACCCTGGGCTTTTGGAAACCCGTGGTGTTGTTCCCTGTGGGCATGCTTTTACAACTTTCGCCCGCGCAGGTGGAAACCCTGCTTGTGCACGAGCTGGCGCACATCCGCCGTCACGATTACTTTATAAACCTCTTTCAACTGGCTTTGGAAGTTTGCTTCTTCTACCATCCTTTGTTTTGGCTGCTCTCCCGGGAAGCGCGCTCCCGCCGTGAGTTTTGCTGCGACGAACTGGTACTGAAGCACACGTCCGATCCGATTTTGTACGCCAAAACCCTGACTGACCTTCAACTCTCTTTACTTCAACCTTCAACAACATTCGTTATGAACGCTACTGGAAAAAGTCGTTTTACTGAACGCATTCTACATATTGTGGGTATCTCACCCAAACGCACTGTCCGTCCCAATTGGTTGATTGTCATGATGTTGCCTGCTCTCCTTGCCCTGTGTTCGTGGTGGCCCTCGAATTCACAGACTGCAAGTGGCGGGACGACGGATTTAGAGAACATTACTGTTTCAGACAGCACTCCACCGCGTAAATCGCCCGACCCCACGGCCATTGCAATGCCGAAAAACAATGCCCAACCCGCTCCCAAAAAGGACCTTGGCAATGTAACGGATGAGCTGAGCAAAAAAATGGAGGCGGAAAGAATTAGCATCAATGTCGAACCCGCCAGACCTGAAAATGTGGCAATGGAAGTCGTCAAAATGAATATCTTTTATATTGGGGTGGATAACCCACTGCGCATTGCAGCGGCGGGTGTTCCGGCCAACGAACTTCGCGTACAACTCATTGGAAAAGGTTCCATTGAAGGTGACAACGGCAACTATGTCGTACGCGTGATGGAGTCAGGTGAGGTTAAAGTGCGTGTTTCACGCCAAGTGGGCAATGATCTCAAATTTGTAGTAGATCAAAAATACCGTGTGAAACGCATTCCTGACCCCGCTCCGAGATTGGACAGGGTGTACCGAAGCGGTCCAATTACGCTGGAAGAAATGCAGCAGTCGAAAGGGATCAACCCAATGCTCGAAAATTTTGATTTTGATGTCTTGTGCGAAGTGGTGGGTTTTGAAATTACCTATTTGCCACTGGAGGAAGATCCGTTTACACGGCAAAATCAAGGGGGAGAATGGAACAGCGGAGCCTTGGAATGGATAAAAAAAGCCAAGCCTGGCGATACTTACTTCTTTGACGATATCAAAGTCAAATGCCCTGGCGATGCAGCGCCCCGCAATTTGGGTGGGCTTGCGTTTAAGATCAAAAAACCGGAGTAATAGGGAAAAATACCCGGGTTATGTCAAAAGTCGGAAGCCATTAATTTCACTGGATTGAGCTCCGCCGTGGTTGTTGGCGAGGACGCCATGGCTGGCAGGGTAAGTACCCCGGAACTCCGTTCCGGGGGCGCTTGGCTCAGAAAACTGCCTTACGAAACCTAG
>JACMMM010000293.1 GCA_014379065.1 Saprospiraceae bacterium | reverse complement strand
TGGAGCTTGCCCTGTGTTTTGTGTGTCTGGCGGCGGTGGCGTAATGGCTGGCTTATTGAAAAGCAGCCAGCCCAAGCCTAAACCCAGAAACAGACCGATGACAAGGAATGCCGCTGATTTACCCAAGTTCGCGGAATGGGGTTCTGGGTGCGGGGCACTTTCCTCCTGCTTGATTTTATCTCGCAGTGTCTCCACACGCTGGCGAATGTCGGCACGGGCAACTTGCCGGATGCCTTTGGCCATTTGTCGGAGTTCTTCATGACGGCGGCGCAGTTCCGGGTCGGCGGCGAGCGCTACCTCAAACGCCCTTTGTTCCTCCAAGGTCATTTTGCCTTGCAAGTAGGATTCAATTTGCTGGATGTCAATATTTTCCATGACTTTTTTCTTTTTACGCGGTGTTGTGGAATTAGCCTTTCATGCATGCTTCGAGTTTGTCCTGACATTTGTTTTTCATAACCTTGGCGCCTTTCGCAGTGGCATTGCCCATGGCAGCGGCGATTTCTTCGTGGCTCTGTTTCAGGTACCAAAACCGCACAAGGCGTTCTTTGCAGCGCTCTCCGATTTTGTCGAGGCATTGCGCCAATTTTGAATGCTTGGCAAGCTGCGACGCCTCTAGTTCGGCCTTGTCAAAAGGGTCTTCTTCGACAAATGCTGGCGGAAGATCAAAGGGCAGCGTTGGGTCTGTGGGCAGTTCCTTCCCTCGCTCACGCAAGAGGTCGTAAAACCTGCGTTGGGCGATGCGGAAAAGCAGGTGCTCGAGTTTGCCCATCTCCCGATATTTTTCATCCCTGAAGTTTTGGACAAAAGCAATGACCGCTTCCGTCACCGCATCGTGGGCATCGTCGCTGCTGCCCTTTCGGGAAAATACCCAGGGGCGGAAGATTCCCAAAAGCCTGCGGTAGAGGCAATCAATGGCCTTGTTTTCGGATTCTGGGCTTCCATTTCGGAGCCAAGCGAGCACTTCTTCGTCTGTACAAGGATGCATAGCAAAGATGTTTTTTCGATTCGTCAAGTGTATATCGCCCACACCTAATAAAGGTAAACCAACCAGCGGCGGAGGCTTAGCAAATATAGATCTCCTATTTGCTTTGTCTTATAAAGACAGCGGTATTTTCCGTCATTTTTGGTATTTGGAAAATTATTTTTCGCAAAACGGTTTACCTGCTTGCGATGGCTGCGATTCAAGGGCAAAACAGTTTTTCAAAAAATGATTTTCCCATGAAAAAATTCATCTGCTTGTTGCTCCTGCTGAATTGCGCCGCTTGGGTGGCCGGCCAAACAAAACCAGAAATCCTCCGTACCCAAAACGCCCTCCTACATCTCGGCCTGTACACCGGACAGCCCGATGGAATGTTCGGCCCTCGTACCGCAGCTGCAGTGCGCGGATTTCAGGCAAACAATGCGCTTGCGGCTACAGGGAAGTTGGACTCTGCAACTTTAGCCGCCCTTTCCAACATACAAATCCCTAAACCATCGGCGCGGTCAGGCGCGAGGATTTCGCTCAGCCAAGCCGTGCAAGAAGGGCTGGTAGATGCGCAAGTAAGCGGGAGTGACATCCAATACGTCGAACTCGAACTGCGCCCAACAGTTGAGTACACACTCAACCTCGAAATTGAAGCGGGTACCTATTTCGTTTGCCGGAGCGGGGCACAAAACATGGTCAGCCGACAAACGAAAATCTTAACACTAACCCCGAAGACAAGTATAGAGGTCTCCCTCGAAGCTGCTTGCGCCAACAGGCCCAAGGACATCCCCGACAGCGACGACCGTTTCGATGTGGCTCCCGCTCCCCATCAAGATGAATTATCGAGGCTAATGCCTTTGTTGGAAAAGGAAGATGTGGACTATACCACCGTTCAGGCAGCTGTGTGGATCGTGACCGACGATGCAGATTTCGGCGACCTCGGCATCCTCTCCGACGGCTATGGCCGGGCCATTGATTGCGACGATACGGTACTTGCCATGCAACGCTGTGAAAAAGTGGGCATTGACATCACGCATAAAAATATTTGGCACGACCGGGTGTACCTCCAAGGTTGCGTAAGCAGCCAGGCTTTGAAAAATTGGCTGAAAAACCACAGGTGAGATTTTGGATTTACGATTTTGGATTTACGATTGTTTTGATCCGAAAAAAGCATGAATTTCGACTTTGTCGGATCAAAACAATCGTAAATCCAAAATCGTAAATCCAAAATCTCACCTGTGGTTTTTCAGCCAATTTTTCAAAGCCTGGCTGCTTACGCAACCTTGGAGGTACACCCGGTCGTGCC
>JACMMM010000292.1 GCA_014379065.1 Saprospiraceae bacterium | reverse complement strand
TTTGCCCTGGCAATGGCGCGATAGTAGCCCTTGTACACGGGCGAAATAAAGGGATTGGTGGCATCCATCGTAAAATTATCGAGGTCGCTCATCAAAGGCGCGTCGTTGGCCGTTGAGCCTTTGTCTGCATCATCGCTCAGTACGTCGGTGCAGGCAATGTAAGGAAGCGCGATGCAGTCGAAACTACGAAATTGCTCGTAAACCGCATTGGTGGCCTCAATGGCATGTTCCTCCGTTTTGAAAAACTCCTCAAACGTCAGTTTGTTGGGTGGTTTGCGGTCTAAGAAGTCTTTCTGGCAATTGGTGGCCGTAAGCAGTAAAAGGGCTGCGGCGATGAGAGATTTGAATAATGTGCTCATGCACTATATTTTTTAAAAAGTGATGGTAAAACTTACGGTGGATTTTGGATTTACGATTTACGATTTTGGATTTACGATTAATTTGATTCGAATAAACCTGAAATCATGCCTTATTCGAATCAAATTAATCGTAAATCCAAAATCGTAAATCGTAAATTTCAAAAAGTTACATTCAACCCAACCAACACGATTTTTGCCATCGGGTAGTTGAGGTAATCAACGCCGGCACTAAACGAATTCTGGCTCGGGAATTCAGGTGTATAACCAGAATAAGCCTGTTTCGTCCAAAGGTTGGTTCCGCTAGCGAAAAAACGGGCTCGGGTCATGCCAATGTTAGAGAGCCAACGAGTGGGCAAAGAATAGCCCAGTGCCACTGATCTCAAGCGGAAAAACGCGCCGTCTTCTACCAAAAAGTCGGACATGCTGTAGTTTGGGGGGCCGCCATTTGTCACCCTTGGCACGGTGTTGCTGGTGCCTTCTCCCGTCCATCGGTTATTGTACCAAATAGTCTCCCAGTTGGGCGTATCAAATCTGGATAACGTTTTGGCGTTCACCACTTTGTTGCCTTTTACACCAAAAAAATCAGCAGCAATATCAAAACCAAAAAGCTCGATACCCGCTGAAAATCCGTAGGTCAGCGTGGGAATCGGACTGCCCAAATAAGTACGGTCGAAGCCATCAAGTTTGCCATCCCCATTGATGTCGGCAAAGCGGAAATCGCCGGGGGCTGTCTTGTCAAAATGGGGCGAGCTGTCAATCTCGTCCTGATCTTGAAACACCCCTGCCACCTTGTACCCATAAAATGCCCCGATGGGCAGCCCTACAACCGTGCGGGTAGCGAAATCCCCCTGGCTCGTAAGCGCATCAAATATCTCTGGCTTGCCCTCATTGAGCTTTATCACTTTGTTTTTCACGGGCGACATGATCATACCCAGATTGTAGGTGACTTTGCCCCTTGTTTCGCGCCATTGCAACGTGAAATCCCAGCCAACGTTTTCGACTTCTGCAGCATTTACAAATGGGAAAGCACCTGAACCGACGTAATCAGGAATATTGAGGCGGCTCAAAATATCAAAGGTGAATCGTTTGTACCAATCAATTTCGGCATTAAACCGCCCTTTGAACAAGGAAAATTCAAGCCCTACATCGGTTTGACGGGTCGTTTCCCAACGAACGTCGGCATTGGCATAATCCACCAGCGTAGCACCTTGCTGAACCGTGTCGCCAAACGAACTGTAAAGGAATTCTTTAATGGTGCCCAGCGAAGGATAATCCTGAATCTTGTCATTGCCAGTGATACCCCAAGAGGCGCGGAGTTTTAAGCGTTCAAACACCCTTTGACCACGCATAAACGGTTCTTCCGAAATATTCCAACCTGCGGCCACCGAGGGGAAATAGCCCCATCGGTTGGCTTTTGAAAAACGCGAAGAACCGTCTGCCCGCAAGGAAGCGGTAAAAAGATAGCGCTCCATAATAGTGGCGTTGGCGCGGGCCAGGTAACTGATCATGGCCCATTCGCTGATCGCCTCGCCATCGGGCTGGAGGATTTCATCAATAGTATGACGGCTTTTATAGGTAAATTCTTGCGCCGTTTGGCCCGCCAAGAGGTCCAGGCGCACATCTTCCCATTCTTTTTTGTAGCTCATGGTATTTTCCCATAGCCAGGTGCGTCGTTGGGTGGTATCGCGCGTAGTGTGTTCTACTTTATTGAGTTGAGAAGAGGTGACCATGAATATGGGTTCGAAACCGTAAAAACGCTCATTGTGGCGGTCAAAGCCGTAACTCGTTTTGAAGTTGAAGTCCTTCAAAAAAGCCCATTCCGCATAAACGGTTCCCACCCAGCGATGCACACGGTAATACTGATCGTTCTTGTAAAACAAGTCTGCGGCGGGGTTGCCGATGGACTGGCCGAATTTTGTGGGGTCAGAAAATTTGCCCGTGCTGTCGTACACCGCATAAATGGGTGGCATCCTATACATACCCCCACCGATGTTTCCGCCCACGGTATTGCGTAAAGCGTTTGCATAAGCGACATTCGCGCCAATTTTGAGCGTTTTCAAAATAGGGTACACCCCGTTGAAACGCCCTGTATAGCGCTCAAAACTTGTCTCTTTTAAAATCCCTTCCTGATTGAAATAATTGCCAGAGATATTATAGTTCAGTTTATTCCACACGCCGTTGGCGCCCAATTGAACATTGGCCATGGGAGCATCGTGTAATATTACATCCTGCCAATCTGTACCTGCTCCGAATCGCTCGGGATTAGGTAAGGTGTCGACGTCAGGCAATTCGTTGTACATCTGCGCGAACTGTGTGCCATTGGCAAGCGAGAGTTTTTTGGCAATCCGTTGAATACCATAAAAGGAACTCAAAGTAAAGACCGCTTTTCGATTTGTCGTACCACTTTTTGTGGTGATGATGATCACGCCATTGGCCCCGCGATTACCATATATAGCCGTGGAGGAAGCATCTTTTAGCACTTCGATGCTTGCCACGTCTTGCGGGTTCACAAACGAAGCGTCATCGAGCAACATGCCGTCCACCACATATAGCGGATTGGCGTTGTTGAGCGTACCCGTGCCGCGTATACGAATGATAGCGCCGACACCTGGCTCGCCGCTCGCAGGAGATACATACACGCCCGCCATTTTGCCTTGCAAGGCTTGCTCAATGGTGGCTGATGGAATTCGCTCAAGGTCTTTGGCTTTCACTGTTCCAACGGCACCTGTGTGGTCGCTTTTGCGCTGTACGCCATAACCTACGACCACGATTTCTTGGAGCAGCCCGTTATCCTCCTTAAGTGCAATATCCACCTTCGAGCGACCTTTGAGTGGCTCTTCTTGTGAGGTGTAACCCGTGTAATTCAACACCAAGATGGCATTTAGATCGGTTACATTGAGCACGAAATTGCCTTCAAAATCGGTGATAGTACCATTGGAAGTGCCTTTTTCCAACAGCGAGGCCCCAATAATAGCGTCTCCAGTGGCCGAATCCGTGATGTGCCCGGTGACACGGGTCTGGGCAAATGCCGAACTTGCGATTAGGCAGAACAGCAGCCCAAACAGCTTGATTTTTTTGTTAAACTGCTTCATACTGAATGGTTTGAATTGTTAATCGGATAGAGTGAATTTCAATTTCGTTGATGTATAAACCTCGTAGGTTTTAAAAACCTACGAGGTTTCAGCGATTGCTACAACTTAACTTTCACCTTTTTCAAATCCACAGAATTACCCCCCACCATGATCTCGTAATCGCCCGGTTCTGTCCCGAACGTCATGTCCCGGCGGTAAAAACTCAGATCTTTTTCAGTGAGCGTAAATTTCAACTCCTTCGTTTCGCCGGGTTGAAGCATGATTTTCTGAAACCCTTTCAACTCTTTCACCGGGCGGGTTACGGAGCCTACCAGGTCGCGGACATACAATTGGACGACTTCCTCTCCTGGAAGTTTTCCGGAATTGGTCAGGCTGACCGTTACAGTCATTACAGCACTGCCAGCTGATTTGGATGATGGTAATTCCACTTTAGGCTCACCATAACTGAAGCTCGTGTAGCTCAGCCCAAACCCAAAAGGCCATTGCGGGCTGTTCTGCTGGTCAATGTACTTGCTGGTCCATTTCGAGTTTGGGTCGTAAGGCCGGCCTGTGTTCTTTTCGTTGTAAAAAATGGGCACTTGCCCGACGGAACGCGGGAATGTCATGGGCAATTTGCCGGAAGGGTTGTACGTCCCATACAATACATCGGCAATGGCATTGCCCGTTTCGGTGCCCAGCCACCAAGCTTCGAGAATAGCGGTGGCCTTTTCTGCAATTTGCGGAATGGCCAGTGGGCGGCCATTCATCAGTACCACTATGACTGGTTTGCCCGTTTTGCAGAGTTCCAGCACCAATTCCTCCTGAACACCGGGCAATCCGAGCTCGGCGCGTGCAGCGGCTTCACCGCTCATCATGGCTTTTTCACCGACAGCTACTATTACCACATCATACTTTTCAGCCGCACGCATGGCTGCGGCGAATCCGGATTTATCAGGATTTTCAAAATCGCAGCCAGCGATATACATAAAATCCGTGGGTACAACTTTGGCAAGACCCTCGCGCAAACTCACGCAGTCATTTGCATTGCCTGCACCGTTCCAATTGCCGGTCAGTTCACTTTTATTATCGCCCAATGGGCCGATAAGCACGATTTTTTGGCCTGTTTTTAAAGGCAACAGCTGATGATCGTTTTTCAGCAATACGATGGATGCTCGAGCTACTTCACGGGCGGCAGTGCGGTTTGCCGGAGCAAGTAGTGTATTTTTTTCCCGCTCTGCATTACAGAACTTGTAGGGGTCTTCAAACAGTCCCAACTCAAATTTAAGGCGAAGCACTCGGCGCACGGCTTCGTCAATTTGTTTCTGGGTGACTTTACCCTCCTTCAAGGATTCTTTCAAAAAACGCTGATAAACAGCGCCCTGCATGTCCATGTCCACCCCGGCATTGAGCGCGAGTTCGCCGGCTTCTTTGTCGTCGGCCACCACGCCGTGATTCACCATTTCGTTTATACTCGTGTAGTCTGTTACGACGAAGCCTTGGAAACCCCATTCTTTGCGCAAGATGTTGTCTAATAAGAACTTATTGCCCGTGGCCGGAACGCCGTCATAATCGTTGAACGAGGTCATCACTGTGGCTGCGCCCGCTTTTACTGCGGCTTCGTAGGGAGGCAGATAGTAATCGCGAAAGTAGCGCTCGCTCATATCTACGGTGTTGTAGTCACGCCCGGCGATGGGTGCGCCATAGCCCGCAAAGTGTTTCACGCAAGCGAGCAAAGCATCCGAATCACCGAGTTTTTTGCCTTGGGTACCGCGCACACGAGCCTCAGCAATGCGGCTGCCGAGATAGGTGTCTTCGCCTGCGCCTTCCATGACGCGGCCCCAGCGCGGGTCGCGGCCAATGTCCACCATCGGAGCATAGGTCCAGTTGAGGCCCGCCGCGCTGGCTTCGGCTGCAGCTACTCGGGCGGATTTTTCGATGAGCTCCAAATCCCAACTGGCAGCCTCGCCGAGCGGTATGGGGAAAATGGTTTTGTACCCGTGAATGACATCAAAGCCAAATAAGAGCGGGATTTTTAACCGCGTTTCCTCGACGGCAATCTTTTGTAGTTCGCGGACGAATCCCGTGGTGTGGGCATTGAATAAATTGCCGCAAGCCCCACTGCGAATGTCGTTTTTGTAGCCCTCGCGGATGGTCGGGCCAGTGCTGCCCCAGTCGGTGGTGTAGAGCGAAAGTTGACCGATTTTTTCATCAAGGGTCATTTTGGCGAGCAGGACGTTTACGCGGGTTTCAATACCTGCGGAAGGGCGGTAGATTTGGGCGGCACTCTGGTTGGAAAACAGGATGCCAAGCAAAATGAATAGAATTGGGATAAGCCTGAGTTGGATCATTGTTTGCATGAACTAGGTTCGATCTTGAAGTTTCTTTGGGTTTAAATTTGTATTTTTGTCCACCAAAATTTTTTGAGCATGAAAGAAGATGTTTTGACTTCCACAACCCACCCGATGACTGTTGAGGAATATTTGGAGTTTGAAGAGCGGTCTGAAATTCGCCATGAATTCGTCAATAACCAATTGATTCCTATGCCCGGAACTACTGACTATCACAATCAAATTTGCCAAAATTTATCCTTTTTACTTCGAATATTGCTAAAATCACAAGGGTTTCGCATTTTCGTAGAAGGGGTCAAAGTCCAAATCAAGCATGAGCGAGATTACACTTATCCAGATGTTTTTGTGACTTCCGACCCACGGGATTTGGAAGACCGCTACCTCAAAAAACACCCCTCTGTCATCTTTGAAGTCATGTCCAAAACCTCGCGTATTGAGGATTCCACCGACAAATTCATCCGCTACAAAAACATCGAATCGCTCCGCAACTATATCCTCGTAGACTCTGAAAAACAACTCGTTGAAGTCCGTGTCAAACTTGAGAACGGCGACTGGGAATCTGAAGCCTATCTACCTGCCAACGTTCGTTTCCCAGTACCTGCCTTAGACATTGAGTTGACCTTTGAGGATGTTTACGAAGGGGTGTTGTAGCCCGGTACGCTGTTCCGGAGCGAGTGTACACCGGAACAGCGTTCCGGGTTACTTTTTCTGCGCAAAAAGCCATTCCAATACCGCCGGATTGTAGTACGTCACATTCCAGATGTCGTGGTACATCGTTGAATATTCGGTGTATTTTACTTTTCCATCTATCTTTTCCAGAGCCTCCACGATTCGCCGCGAACAACGGGGCAACGCCACATCATCCAGCCCGCCGTGGAAAACCCAGAGCGGAACACCCTTGATTTTTTCAGCATAACGAGGGTCGCCGCCGCCACAAAGGGGCAGTCCCGCCGCGAACAATTCAGGGCGACGCATCAGCAGGTCAAACGTGCCAAAACCGCCCATGCTTAAACCCGTGATGTACACCCGTTTCGGGTCAATATCCGGGTGCTCGCGGAGCATTTTTCCCACCAATTCAAGCACCATGCGCCCCGGCACCGTTGGCTCTTCCTGATAAAGCGTTTCCCAATCCTTGCTGCTGCCGCCCCATCGAATATCTGGCGGGCACTGAGGCACGAGCAGGTAATGCGGGTACTTTTCGCGCACCCATTTTTCGCAAAAAGCGTGTACGCCGTTGCGCATTTGCTCATGATTCTGCGTGCCGCGCTCTCCAGAGCCGTGCAGGAAAATGACGAGGGGGACTGTTGAGTGTTGACCGTTGGCTTTTGACTGTTGACTGTTGACTTTTGACTGTTGACTTTTGACTTTTGACTGTTGGCCGTTGACTTTTGACTTTTGACTGTTGACTGTTGACTGCCAGGGAGTCATCAGTTGGTAGGGCAGTTTGTTTCCTGTTTTGTCCCTGTAAATGGCGCGTTGAAAAAAGCCATTCTGATCCAGTGGAATGGTTGGGTTGAGCGTTGCTTTTTCACCATCTACGAATGAGATGCCGTTAGTCGCTTTCTGAACTTCTGGTTTTTCAAGCCAGCCGCCCATGAACCCCGCCCGCTTCAAACCCTGCACGATGTAGGGATTGCGCTTCATCAAATCCCAGAGAAATTTGGAGCGGTAGTTTTCCATCATCAATACGATAGGCCCTTGGTCAATACCGAGGTAATCTTTGTCTACCCAAAACGGGTAGCCTGGTTGGGCCTTTGGCGAACGATTGATTTCTGTGAAGGTCTCGTTGTAGCCATCAAAAAAACCGTATTTGCCCACTGGCCAGCGGTTCCACATGGCTTCCAGGGCAGGCAGGCAGACCTCGGGCGCAAAAGGCAGCGAACTGATCGCCGCAGTCGGTGCAATCGTGCCATCATCCTCTTGATAATCAATGGCCGCGCCCCTTGCGCCGTAGCCTGGACAGAAGATTTTTTTGCCTTCGTGGAGCATATCAGAGTCGGGGCCGTCGCCAGCGGTAAGCCCCCAGATGTTGGGACTGTAGCCTTTGAATTTCCCGGGGTTTTCGATACAATATTGACGTTGTGCGAGCGTGGCACGGCGAGAATTCTCAAAATAGTCAATCCCCATTTTTTTCATGTAGGGGTCTTGTATTCCCCGAAAATCAATCCAGCATTGGCTGTACTGATGGCCAAAAAGCGGCCCGAAGTTCACATGATCTTGTCCCTTGAATTCGGCACGAAAATAGGGTTCGCACCATTTTTCCCAAATCTTGGCTGGGACTGGATGGGTAGGCGATCCAAGCGCCATAATGTTCAAAATCATGGCCTCGTTGTAGCCGCGCCAATCAGCGGCAAGGAACCCGTCGCGCTCTGGAAACCAGCCCATGCTCAGGCGGTTTTGCTCGTTCAAAAACCAGTCGAATTCTACCCTGCGAAATAAGTAATCCGCCGTTTCACGGATGGCCTGTTCCGTTGGATTATCTTGGTCAAAATAAGTCATGCACGATAGCACGCCCGCCATCAGGAGGCCGGTGTCTATGCTCGAAAGTTCGACGGTTTTGTAGCGAAGGGCATCTTGAGTATTGAGAAAATGATAGAACCAGCCGCGATAGCCTGCCACGTCAGCAGCTTCAGGGCCTTGCGGTAATTTTTTTATAAACGCCAGGGTTTGCAATACGCGTTCCGCTGCTTCGGCGCGGGTAATCCAAGCACGTTCTACGCCTACCAAATAGGCTGAAAGGCCGAATCCGGTAGCAGCGATGCTAGAAAAATCATCGGTAGGGTATCGGTCAGGGATCTGAAAATTGGTTTTGTGCGCCAACTCCCAAAAGAAAAGAAAATGTCGTTTTTGAACCTCGTCGAGACTAAAAGGAGGTTTCTCTGCGCCGATTGGGGCAGGCGGTATTTGCGCCGGAACTGCATGACAGGCCAGCAGCACAAGCAAAATAATGAGGGGAGATATTTTCATATAAATGGTTCGACAAAAAATGAAGTAAGTGGCGCTCTAGTAAGTTGATGAAGGTTGATAAAGGTTTATGAAGGTTTATTTTTTGCACCCGAAAAGTGGAAATTCCCAACCTGTTCGAGTTCAAATTATCAACCCTTATAAAACCTCATCAACCTCCATCAACATTATTTGATGGCCTGTCAGACTAAACTCATTCTTTGACAAACTTCGCTTTGCCCACCAGCGCACCCGTGCGGTCGAAACCACTGAGCAGGTACATCCCGGCAGGGAATTGCGATACGTTGAGGTCGGTGTAGGTATCTCCCGAAGTGCTCACAACGCCCAAGCGGCGGCCAAATAGGTCGAACACTTCAAGACGAGCCACACCTTCCATGTTTTCAACCATCAGATAATCTGCGGTTGGGTTCGGAGAAACACGCATAGGCACAGCATCAGCAGGACTAAAGGTGCTCACGGAGCCGCACTTGCCAGCGCCGATTACGATATCGTCGAAGTAAGAAGTTACATCGGAGCCTGTAGCATCAATGCCCAGGTCGAAGAACAGCGTCAAGCGACGGTATTCACCGTTGTCTGGAACGGTAGAGAAATCATAAGTGAGTTCTTCCCACTGGTTGATAAGGGTATTGGCAACTTTCAATTCAAGAGCGGGCGCACCGGTGGCGGAGCCTTCTACTTTCACACTAAAATTGCCGATGTGATCCATGTGGACTTTGGCTTTCACCGTTTTTACGCCTTTCCAATCAATGGGTGATTCAAAATTGGGATCTGTGTACATCCCGGCAAACGGCAACGCGTTGGCTGTTTTTATAAAATTGCCCACTTTGCTGCTGGTATTGATGCCCGTTGCGTTCGGATTGTCCACTACCTCAGAATAAGTGTTTTCGAGGAAGTCGTTGGCAAAATACTTGAAGGGGAATGTAGTCTGCGGGGTCTCGTGGTCAATGATACAGCCATTGTAGCCGGCACGTGCCCATTTGATGTTGTCAAAGAAATAGGTGCCACCGCCCGTAGGGCTCAGCACATTGGGGAAAATAACCAGTTTGTTGTGCAATGTACCCACCGCGCCACTAAAATCAATGTCGAATTTGTACCACTTGTTTCCCTCAGTCAAGGTGTCAAAAATCTCAATGCCCTGACCATTGCCTTCGAGTTTGAACATGAACGGCACGTTATCAAACGGCGCCCACACTTGAATGGAAAGGTGGTTGTAAAGGCTCAAATCTGGTGGAGCCGCGAATTCAATGCCAACGCCTGCAAATTCGGTGCCTGCGCCCGCTGGATCTGTGTATTCCCCAACTTTGAGCGAGCCATTTTCAGGCGCGAGGTGCGGGTTGTTTATCACTTCAAGATCGCTTGCTCCGTAGTAGATCTGGACATAGTTGCGCTGGCATTCGAAATCGTCAATAATATTGGGTATAGCCACGACACCTTCACAAGGGTCAATAGTGACCAAGGTTTGACCGAGGTTGTCGAAGTACCATATTTGGCCTGCATTGGCCGTTCCAGCATTGAAAATGATGCGAACTTCACTAAAATCTGTGATTCCACTAAATGCAGAAAAGTCGAAGTGGAGCGTCTCCCATTCGCCTGGCGTGGTAATCGTTGCCTCGGCTTCTTTGTTTCCATCAATGGGGGAGCTGAGGATGAGCGTCACGGTGCCACCACCTTGTGGGCTGAGCACGTCGAGGTTGATTTGGGCATAAAGCGACAGGTCAAAATTTGTCAGTGAAATACCCTGCAAGGTTGAAAATGCAGACGAGCCTTTGGTATAGCAGCCCACCTTGGTAGAGTTATTCACAGTGTTGGGAGCAGGGTTGTCCACTGGACCCATGAACGTGCCGTGAATCGGATCGTTTTGGTCAAGTGCCTGCCAGCCGAGGTGGACGCCGTTTTGGAAATCTTCGATCGGTGGCGCGGTAGGCGCCGCAGAGAGTTTGATATTGTCAATGTGATACACATCTCCCGGTTCGCCATTGACGCCGGCGTTGAAGAAAATGACAAATTTCTTGTGGCCTTTGCCAATCTGGCTGCTGAAGTCCACGGTGTAAGTTACCCACTTGTTTAGTTCCGTAACTTGATTCGCTACTTCCATCGGAGCATTCGGTCCGCCTTCCAGTTTGATGAGCAAATTCCCTGCTTTGGGCGCCCACACTTGCACGGAGAATCGGTTACGCACGCTGAGATCAATCGGGTTTTCGTAGTCAATCTGGATATTGGAATATTCCGTACCTGGGCCACTTGGGTCGTCGAATCTACCCACTTTGGCGGAGTTGTTGTCGACCGTTGGGGCGGGGTTGTTTACTACAGTGAGGAAGCTCCAATCACCTGTGTAGGTCGCGTTGCGATTGCACTCGAAATCGTCAATCATGTCTGGGTTGGGCGTGTCGTTGGGGCAAGGGTTTGGCACGGTGCACACATTGTCAAAGTAATAGGTGTCGCTGCTGGCCTCCACGCCGGGGTCGAAGAATATGATAATCTTGCTAAGCCCTGTATTGGCTGCCTGTGCGCTGAAGTCCATCGTGTAGGTTTGCCATTCACCTGTCACAGCGATGTTTTTGGTAATTTCAAACCCTCCGCCAGAACCTTCGAGTTTAAAAATAAACTGCGTCGGAACGGCCGCCAGCACATCAATCTTGAACTGGTTGTTCACCGAAAGATCGAATGGTGTACCATTATCCGCCAAAATGAGGCTGTAGGCGTGCATATCTGATTTAACATATTGCGCCACGTTTGTACTGTTGTTTACAAAGTTTGGCGTCGGATTCAGTACCGGAGCCGTCAGCACCCCATCAAGACCGAGGAAATTCAGCCCGGGGCCTTCAAAGTCAGCGTGGCAAACCTTCCCATCCCCTGCACAGACATTGTCAAAGTAATAGGTGTCGCCGGAATTCGGAAACCCGGGGTCGAAAAATATGACCACCTTGCTCAGACCTGTGTTGAAAGACTGTGCGCTGAAGTCAATGGTGTAGGTTACCCATTCATCCGCTACTGTTATGTCTATGGTCTTCTCAAATCCACCACCCGAGCCCTCCAGCTTGAATATAAACTGCGTTGGCACCGAGGCGAGCACGTCAATTTTGAACTGATTGTTGACCGAAAGATCGAATGGTGCGCCGTTGTCGGCCAAATTCCCATATCAAAGGAGCAAGTAACACGACGGCGGGCAGCTTGGCTAACACGGCTAGGCTGGCACATAACCCCGCTAAAGGCCAACGTTGTTTATCCATGGCATAAAATGTGCCAACCATGAAGAGCAAGGTGAGCGACTCGGCGTAATAGGCCATGTTAAAAAAATAGGTGGGGTATAAGGCCAAGCCGATGAGCGTGCTTTTGGCGGCGCGCCGACCATAACGGGCTTCGACTAAGTTAAAGAGCAGTATTAAGGCGGCAATAAGGGCGAGATTGGAGACAATTAACCCTGACCATAAATAGTTGCCGCCTAACAAATCCCCTACGAGGCGG
>JACMMM010000291.1 GCA_014379065.1 Saprospiraceae bacterium | reverse complement strand
CAACAATCATGTAATCTATTAATCGTCAATCAAACCAAACTTATCAGATTCTGTTACTTAGCATATAGGATCGTGCCAATACCCATGAAACCACTTTATCTCCTCCCATTTTTACTGCTTTCCTTAAGCCCGCTCCACGCAGGCAAATACTTCGATTTCAATGCCTCTGCACGCGATGCCTACCAAAAGGTATTGAGCCTGCGTTTTGATGAAGCCCGTGTCGCTATTGACGTATTTAAACAGCGCGAGCCAGAAAACATGATCGGCCCCTTTGTGGAAAACTACCTCGAATTCCTCCAGATTTTTGTGGACGACAATCGTGCTGCTTACAATCTCTTCTCCAAAAACAAAGATTCCCGCCTGGATAAAATCAGCCGTGGCGATCAAAACTCCCCTTGGAATCTCTACTGTCAGGCCGAAATCCGACTCCAATGGGCTGTGCTTCAGGGCCGATTTGGCGACCAGCTCTCCTGTTTCTCCAACTTGAAACAAGCCTACGCCTTGCTTGAAGAAAACCAGCGTAAACACCCTGGTTTTTTGGCCAACAAAAAAAGCCTTGGCATCATACACGCCCTCGTCGGGAATGTGCCAGAGGAGTACCGCTGGGCCATTCGTGCAATAGGTGGTATAAGCGGTACGGTCGAGCAAGGTTTGGCCGAACTGGACGAAGTGCTGGCCTACGCCAAAAACAACGATTTCCCCTTCGAAGAAGAAACCCTAATGGCCTATTCATTTCTCCAACTTTACCTGAACAACCAGGGCGCCAAAGCCTGGAACACCCTTAAAAGCAGCAAATTAAATCCCAAATCAAATCCACTCGCTGCTTATGCCCTTGCCAATATGGCCATCAAACTCGGCAAAACCGACGAGGCCATTCAGATTCTTCAGGAAGCCCCTAAAGGCGGCGCATACCATCCTTTTTACTATCGCGATTACCTGCTTGGGCTTGCCAAACTGTACCGCCTCGACTTGGACGCGAACCTGCCTTTGCAAGATTTCGCCAAACGTTTCCCAGGTAAAAACGCGCTAAAAGAAACCTATCAAAAACTCGCTTGGCACCATCTGGTTCATGGAAATGAAGAGGGTTACCGCAGCTACATGGGCTATGTAAAAACCAAAGGCTCGGAACAAAGCGATCCTGACAAGGCCGCACTCCGAGAAGCAAAATCAGGCGAAATGCCCGATTCGCGGCTCCTGCGCGGGCGCCTGCTTTTCGATGGCGGCTACTACAGCCGCGCTTACGAACTTTTGAAAAACATTGCTTCAGACTACAAGGGCCAGCGCAAAAACAGTCTCGAATACACCTACCGCCTTGGCCGCATCGTACACAAAATGGGTCAGACACAAGAGGCCATACGGCTCTATAACTTGACGATTGAATCGGGCGAAAAAGAGCCTTGGTATTTTGCCTGCAATGCCGCACTCCAACTCGGCATTCTCCTAGAGGAAAAACGAGACCTCAACAGTGCCCGTGCTGCCTATCATCGCTGTCTCGGCATCCATCCACAAGAGTACGCCAGTAGTCTGCATGCCCGTGCGAAAGCGGGATTAGGGCGGTGCAAGTGACGGGAAATTGAAAAAATGGGCGCGTTAACGATACACAGCCTATTTTTACACCAAACAAAAAGCGGCCAAGCCGACAAAACTCCTTTGCGTAAACTTCTCATTTTCCTTTTCCTGCTGTGTTTCGTCCAGGCTTTTGCTCAGCCAGAGTTTGACAAACGGCTGAGTTTTGATGAAATCCAAGCCCTGCTCAAAGACGGCATTTCGCCCCGTGATTTGCGCAAACAAGCCATGGCCTGGTATCATTGGGCTTATTACGATGAAGAGCAAACCGGCCTTCCCGACTCGGCTTTTCAATACCTCGCCCACAGCGTGGCGCTTTTTGCACAAACCAACGACACCTTTGCCTACCAGCGCGCCCGTGCTGATTTAGCCGACCGCCTTGCCGCCCGAAACCTCTCAGACGAGGCCATAAAAATGCAGCAAGAAGCACTCGAATATTTCCGCCGAACAGGCAATTTAAGGCTCGAAACCCATTTGCTGGCGCGCATGAGCAGGGTATATTTGAATAAAGGAGAAAACGAAAAAGCGCTTGCCTTGAAAAGGGCTTTTACCATTAAAAATGGGGTTCTAAAAGACACTGTTTTGGCTATTGCCGTAGCGAAATATGAGGTAGAGCACGACGCCCAATTAGGCAAATATGCCTTTGCCCGTTACGGGGCATCCAACGCGCTTCGATTGGCTGAACAAATCAAGCGCAATGACTTTATCACTTGGGGCCAGTTTTCTGTGGGTTATTACAGTCTTTTGGACAAAGACTACAAAATGGCCTTGTTCTTTCTGAAAAAAGCAGAAAGATCAGCGCCGCGCTCCAATCTACAGATGCGCCGAGATATCTGCCGACAAATGTCGCTCACCTATGAGGCACTAGACAGCCTGCCCCTCGCGCTGCGTTACTCTTATCGCGCAGCCGAAATCAGTGACAGCCTGCTTATTCAGGAGCAACAAGCTGCGCTCCACCGCCTGGCTTTCCAATTCGATACCCATCAAAAACGGATTGAAATTGACCTGCTTGAAAAAGAAAAAAGTGCTGCTCAAGAACAATCCAAACAACAACAGCTCGGGCTCGCTACGCTGGGTGTTGCCTTGGCCGCAGTACTGCTCGCGCTTTTTTTCATCGTCCGCGATTACAACCACCGGATGCGCGTCAACAAAGTGATCACAGCGCAGACCGAAGAAATCAACCAACAGAAAATCAGAGATTTAGAAAACACCTTGAAAATCGAAACCATGCAAAGTATGCTCGCCGGACAAGAAAGCGAACGACAGCGCGTGGCGCAAGACCTGCACGATAGTGTGGGGGGATTATTGGCGGCAGTCAAAATTCAACTCGAAACCATGACGGCCAAAAAACCAGAGCGTGCCCAAGACGAAGACTGGAAAAAGATAAGGGGTCTGCTAGATGAAACCGTTGCTGAAACCCGTCACATTGCCCGAAATATGCAACCCAGCGCCTTGATGGAGTTTGGCTTGGTTACCGCATTGCGCGACCTCTGCAATCGGGTGCATGGCGAAGGCGTGCCGCACATTACCTTCCAGCATTTTGGTGAGTTCGCGAATATTGACCGAGAAATTGCGCTCAATTGCTACCGAATCATCCAAGAACTGTTGCAAAACACGCTCAAACATGCCCATGCAACTGAGATATTGGTACAGATAACCCAAACCGACAACCAGCTTGCCCTATTGGTGGAAGACGATGGGACAGGTTTTGACCCCCAAAATACCCAAAAAGGCATGGGCACCGACAATGTGGCTCGCAGAGCTCAATTCCTCAAAGGCGAATTAAGCGTCCAGTCGTCCAAAGGACAGGGGACTAGTACGCTAGTAACCGTACCGCTTTCAGAAACTCAGGGTAAACCCTGAGTTCAAAACCCGGTTTTGCCCTGATAAAAACGGCAGGATGAAAAGGGACTTTTGTGCCGGGCATTTCACTAACCGATTACAAATGTGCCTTACCCCCCGTTTTTTTTGAAAGATTGTTTTCTTCAATAGGACTTGTGCAGAATAGCTTCGTTCTAAACCTTTCGCGGCAAAAGAGCCGTAATTTATCCCCCGGCTACACGCTTGTGTAGTGTTTCTAATCTTCCTATCCTACGTATTTCTGATCGCCCGCCGCTCAATGGAGCAGCGGGCGATTTTTTGTTTTGGGGGAAACCTGAACATCTTAGTTTTGGGCCTGTTTAGACGAGACATTGGATATTGGACGATGGACATTGGACAGCTCAGCTCGACAAATGCGCCAATACCCAAATCAACAAATCACCCCTCCTTCGCTTATAATCGTTCGGCTTCTAGCGGCGCGAGATGCTTCGGCGGGTAAAAAATTAACCTAAATATGGCCTTTACACTTCCTGATCTCCCCTACGCATTCAACGCGCTCGAACCACACGTGGACGCTCGTACCATGGAAATCCATCACGACAAGCACCATGCTGCCTACGTCAACAACCTCAACACTGCCCTGCAAGGCACTGAGCACGAGGGCAAAAGCCTGGAAGAACTCCTTGCCAACATCGGCAAACTCCCGCCTGCTGTGCGCAACAACGGCGGAGGCCACTGGAACCACACCATGTTTTGGGAAATCATGTCTCCCGATGGTGGGGGCGAACCTACTGGCGACCTGGCTTCCCAAATCAACAAAGATTTTGGCTCGTTTGACGAGATGAAAAAGCAGTTTGGCCAAGCCGGTGTCACACGCTTTGGTTCTGGCTGGGCCTGGCTTTGCGCCGACGACAAGGGCAACTTGTCCATCAGCTCTACCCCCAACCAGGACAATCCACTTATGGACGTAGCGGACAAAAAAGGCCGACCCATCCTATGTCTCGATGTGTGGGAACACGCCTATTACCTGAATTATCAAAACCGTCGCCCGGACTACATCAGCGCGTGGTGGAATGTGGTGAATTGGAAGGAAGTAGCCAAACGCTTTAAATAATTTAGATTGAGCGTAATGGGCCACGGATTGCACGGATGAGACACGGATTTTCATGGATAAAATCCGTGTCTCATCCGT
>JACMMM010000290.1 GCA_014379065.1 Saprospiraceae bacterium | reverse complement strand
CCACCGACTAAATCAACTGAAGGGTTGGGAACAACAGCCGTAAACCCGCTTGGCCCGGACCATGCAAAAGTGGCCATGCCGGCTTGAACACTGGCAAGTATAACCCCTGTTGGTTGAGAGCAACTTAGAGTATCGCCTGCCACAGAAACAACGGGCGACACCAGGTTTTCGCTTACGGTTATCGAGGCGCTGTTGGCGCACCCGCTCGAATCTTTTACCGTTACGGTATAAACGCCAGCGGTATCCACCTGTGGCTGTTGAAGCTGCGAAACAAACCCGCCAGGGCCTGTCCATGCAAAAGTGACGGCATTTACAGAATGGGCATTCAGGGAAACCAATGGGTGATGACAATCAATTTGGTCGGCAGCGTCAATTGTAACATCTGGTGGTGTAAAAAACGGTACTTGAAGTAGTCCGCTACTGGTGCAACCGTTTGCCAAATTCGTAACGGTGACACCATACTGACCGGCCAATGTTACATCAATATTGACGACCGTGTCGGAAAAATTTCCAGGGCCACTCCATAGGTAAGTAACCGGAATACTGTCAGTTGCCACATGGATCAGCGCATGGCTCGAGGCGCAATCCAAGGTGTCTAAACCCAGGCTGACAGTCGGCACAAGGGTATCTTTTTTTATTTCCACACTGTCAATGGTGGTGCAACTAGCATTATTCAGATTTGAGGTGACTGAAAGAAAATACATGCCCGGCTGCGACACAGCTAACGTATCTCCAGTGCCCAATACCTGACCTGATGCATTGGTCCAGGCTTTGACGCCATTGGGTTGTGGTGCAGACTTTAGGGAAACAGTAGAATTATAGCAATTTAAAGTATCTAATTGGTTTATTTGAGCACCTAGGTTGATTTGCGCCAAATTAAATATTATGAAGGAGTCACAACCCATTGAAGAAGGCATCTCGACCGTGTACGTACCAAGCGTACAAAACTGCATACCCCCTACGTGCAGGCATTCGCCGGGACAAATGTATTGGGGAGGAAGATTTGTGGTTACAATTGGAGGAATAGTCAGTGTAATATATACTATTGAATCACATCCATTGTCGGAAACAAATGTATGTTGATAATCCCATGTACCGGGGAATCGGATAATATGGTCGCCCCATGGAAGCGTATAATCAACTGCGTCCTGCTGACAAACTGTTTCCGGAAGGAGAAATGTCTCCAGAACTGCTACTGCATTTGCCGTCATACATTGGAGATTGCCCTTACGACATCGAGAAAGCGGTCGTGCACAAATTTTGATTGGTCCAGTATTCGACCCAATGCTGATTTCGGCACAATGACCTTCCGGTGCGGGCAGAGTAACTTTCGGCCCGGGGATGCCATTAACCCTGACACCATACGGAACAGTCCATTCATAGGTAGTGGCGCCGGCATACTCCTCCAGACAGTATAAGAAAGTTCCATGGCTGCACACATCAGATGGTCCCTGAACCGGATCGGAATTATTGATCTCCGGCTCATGAATGGCTGAGATAGGATCGACCGTGAATTCAATATCACAAATAGCACCGAAGCATCCGTCAACTATCACATAATAGACGGTTCCAATCTCGAGACCTGTAGCGGTAACAGCAACAGGGTTTCCGGTACACCCATAATCAGAAAACAGGCACGGCCCATCGCAGCCGCCATAAACGGCCATTTGAATGCCATTGGTGGGATAATCGCAATTGCTGGAAGTTGCGAAGAAAGAAACGGTTGATTCAAATGCCTGGAAAGCAAACCACATATTGTTGTGCATACCGAGGCAATCCTCTAATGGCATATCATTGCTAAAGGATCCACTGTTAATGTTGAACGGGTTTTGAAAATCACAGGGGATGCAAGCCGATGAACAATTGTCTACAAATACCACACCATTGGGGCATGGGAGCAAGTTCTGGGCTATTGCCGAACTTATGATACAAGTGGCAATAAGGAGGGTAGTAATTTTTTTCATTTTATCTTGGTTCCATAAATCCAGCGGAATGGCAGGTTGAGGATTTGTGAGAAAGATGAATAAGTGGTGTAATTTTGAGTTGCACAACTTAAACAACACACCGACGCGACACAGGCAAAGATAGATTCAAACTTGCAACAAATACCGCTATAAAATAACGAATATTAAAGCGATGCTTATCACCTTCACCCGCGCTGGCCGCACCTTTTCAACCGACCTGTCAAAGCCCATTGACCTCTCTATCCCCTTGCGCAATGGAGCCGAAAACCCGAACTGTTTTTGGGCGCCCATGCCAGAGTTTTCCCCCGTTCGGGCAGGCGATTTTGTGGGAAGTACCGTCGAGGGTGGGGTCGTCAATTTTTTCAATATCCGACTCAACCCGCACGGCAACGGCACCCACACCGAATGCGTGGGCCACATTGCCCGCGAGCGTTTTGTGTTGCGCGAATGTTTGTTGGAGGCTCATTTTTTGGCAAAAATTGTCAGCCTCTATCCCCGCCGAACGGAGGAAGGTGACCGGGTGATTTTCCAAGACCAGTTGAAGGAAATTTTTTCAGAAAATGAAGCCGAGGCCTTGATCATTAGGACTTTGCCAAATGACGACTTGAAACTGCGTCAAAATTATTCCGGCTCAAACCCGCCTTACTTGCACCACGAAGCGGCGGAGTTTCTAGTCAAATCTGGGGTGCAGCACCTGCTCCTCGATTTGCCATCCGTAGATCGCGGAGAAGACGGCGGCAAACTGATGGCGCACCGCGCTTTCTGGCAATATCCGCACGATACGCGCACTCATGCAACCATTACGGAAATGATTTTTGTGCCGAATTCAGTGCGCGACGGGCTTTACCTGCTCAATCTTCAAACTACGTCGCTGGATTTGGATGCGAGTCCGTCAAAACCGGTGGTTTTTGCATTGACAGCGATTTAACTTGCCACGAATTCCAAAAATTTTCACAAAATGGATATTCGTGAAAATTTGTGCAATTCGTGGCAAATCCAATCACTTATCGTCCCCAAAAAACGAGATAATCTTGTCGGCCAACTCCATGCCGATATAAGCCTGCGCTTCCATCGTGCTGGCACCGATGTGCGGGCTGCAAGACACTTTTGGGTGACGCAGCAGGGCTTCCATTGGCGTTGGCTCATTTTCAAAAACGTCAAGACCCGCACCGCCGATTTTCCCTGAATTCAAGGCGGCGAGCAAGGCCAATTCGTCAATCACACCGCCGCGGGCCGTATTGATGAGGATAGCGCCCGTCTTCAAATTTTCCAGTTCTGTAGCACCGATTAGCGGTTTGTCAAAGCCGGGGATATGGAAGCTAATGATATCAGACTCGCGCAAAACCTTTTCCAAGGACTCCGTAGAGATGGTCAGCGCCAGTTTCAAGTCCTGGTGCTCGCCGAGTTGAATACCAATTTCAGCTTCGTTCACGAAGGGGTCGTGCGCGCGCACACGCATCCCAATTCCGAGC
Organism: Saprospiraceae bacterium; assembly: GCA_014379065.1. Taxonomy (GTDB): domain Bacteria; phylum Bacteroidota; class Bacteroidia; order Chitinophagales; family Saprospiraceae; genus M3007. The sequence goes on along the minus strand of JACMMM010000290.1, from coordinate 2,456 downwards.
GCGATTTTGGCAAGTTCCTGTCCAATGCGTCCAAAGCCGACAATTCCCAGTGTTTTCCCTTTGATCTGGAAACCAGATTCAGAATCTTTTTTGAGTTTTTTGAAATCCCCTCCAGTGGCCAGTTCGCGGTTGCTGCGCTGCAGCATCCGGGCCAAGGTGAAAATATGGGCTGTGGCAAGTTCGGCCACGGCCCGTGAGGATGCTTGCGGGGTGTTGAACACTTGGATGCCTTTGCTTTGGGCATATTCCACGTCAATATTGTCAAGACCGACCCCGCCGCGCCCAATGATTTTCAGTTTTTTGGCGCCGTCAATTACGGCTTTCGTTACTTTGGTGGCACTGCGCACGATGAGCACATCGTAATCGGCAATGGCAGATGGGAGATCTTCTTGTGCGATTTTTTCTTCGCTGACCTGATAAGAAGCCTCTTCGAGAAGCAAGAGGCCATCGGGGTGGATGCCATCGTTGGCGAGTATTTTGATCATGATGTTTATTAAACCAATAAGGTGTGCTAGGGAAATTAAGGGGCTCAAAGGTAGGCAAGCAATTCGCGAATGAGCAACCGCATCTTTGGTTCTGCGGTTTGTGCAGTAGAAATAACATCCTCCAGCGTGGTGACGCGGATGGCTGAGCGCGGATACGAGACATTACTGACGAGCGAAATCATCAGAACGGGCAAGTCGCTATGCCGCGCTACGAGGACTTCAGGGATAGACGACATGCCCGTGCAATCGCTACCCAGGCGGCGAAGCATGTCATATTCAGCAGGGGTTTCGAGATTGGGGCCGGGCAGAGCCGAATAAACGCCTTCGATTGCGCGGATACCCTGGGCTTTGGCAATGTCCATCGCCAGCCGTCTCAAGCCTTCATCGTATGTGTGCAACATATCGGGGAAGCGCGGGCCGAGACGTTCATCGTTGATGCCGCGCAAAGGGTTTTCGGGCAACAGATTAATGTGATCGCTAACCACCACAAGGTCGCCAGCGCAAAGGTGCGGGTTCACCCCACCAGACACATTGGTGATGATAATTCGTTCAATATCAAGGGCTTTAAGCACTCGAATAGGGAAGGTCACCTGCTCCATCGTCCAGCCTTCGTACCAGTGAAAACGCCCGGCCATCACGACAACCGGGTGGCCTCCTGCCGTTGTTGTGCGTCCCTGACTACCGACAGGCAGGCTCGCCAACGACCCAAATACCAGTTTCCCTTTATGGCTTTCGACAGTGCTCTGCGCAAAATATGGGATGTCACGGTAATTGATGTCAGCTTCGATCGTGAGGTCGTCGGTCAAATTTCCCAATCCCGTGCCGAGCACTATGCCGGTGCGTGGCTGAAAATCGGTACGGCTGCGGATAAAGGAGGTGGCTTCCTGAATTTGTTCGTAAAGCGGCATGTCAATGCTTGAATTCATGAGCCGCAAAGTTCAGGAGATCAATCTTCATTCTTTATTAACGTGGGTTTTCTTCCTTACCAAAGTGTGCGGGGTCGTAAGACCCTCGCACGGCGGAAATCAACCTTTTGCGCCTCAGTGTCTCTGCAGTAAATAAACTAGAATAGGTTGGGCTTTCAAAAAACCGCGTAGCGGTGTCATTATTGTAAAAGAGCCGAGACATTGCTGCCCCGGCTCCATGAAAACACCTAAAACCCTATTAACTAACCTTATGAAAACTCTTTTTGGGGACGTTGGATTTTGGACAATGGACGTTAGACAGTTTCAAAATGTCTAAAGCCTAGCAGTCCAACATCTAATGTCCAAAGTCTAGCCGACTTGAATGGATTTCGCTATCGGCTTGGACTCTTCTTTCTTTGGAAGTTCGATGTTCAGAATTCCGTTTTCATAAACAGCCGAAATCGCATCTTGGTTCACAGTGTTCGGCAATTTAAAAGAACGCTTAAACGATTCGTAGCGAAACTCGCGGCGAAGTAACCGGCCTTTACCTGCTTGACCTTCCTCTGTTTTTTCTTCTCGCTTCGCTGTCACGACCAAGTGGCCGTTTTCGACGTTGAGCGCAAAATGTTGTTTTTCAAAGCCCGGAGCGGCCAATTCCACCTTAAATGAATCGTCGGTTTCTATTACGTTTACCGCAGGTTGGCTGAGTTGAGCGTCGTTGCCAACGAACTCGCCGATGCCACGGTTGAGCAGTTCGTCAAAGAAACCATTGGAGAAGAATTTGGTTGCGGGGAAGGGCTGTACTTTAACAATGCCTGTCATTTTTTTACAAAATTTGATGGTGAAGGTTGAGATTGTTTGACGACGAGAAACTTGTGATACTGTTTCGTTTGCCGATCTGTCTGCCTTTAGGCCGACACTACCCCTTATTCAATCCCTGTACCATTCGCCAAAAACCCACGTTTTGGCAATTTTTTGAAAAAATGGAGCGACAAAATGGCATACCCCCTTGACTTTAAATGACAAAATGGCATTTTTCCTGTGTTGGTGTTTTCACAAGAGCCGT
>JACMMM010000289.1 GCA_014379065.1 Saprospiraceae bacterium | reverse complement strand
TTCCATTTAGGCTACAGAACTTTGTATCCACTGGATAAGTAGTTTCGTGATCATAGCCAGGTCCGAAATGAATATTAGAATTCACTTGATCTGGTTTAGCCGGATCCTGTTCGTGGATATCAATTTCATAGAATTTCCCCGGAAGAACACTGTAAAGCCAAAACGCTGATCCGATTCCTTTACAACTTGGCATGCGATATCTTACCTCAACATAAGAATCTTTAAACACTTTCCAACTTCGAAAAGTGTTTCCTTCGGATACATTGTTAAATGTTTTGATTTCTGCGCTAGAATGGGAGCACACGTTTTGTTCCTCGCCCTGTCTAACACGTAAATTATAGGTCCCTCCCGCAGCAGATACATTTGTTTCATTTTTGGGTGCATTTTCAGATCCAAGATAAGTGCATAATAGAGGGTCTCCATACCCTGGCAAGTCATCGCCAGGAGATGATTTATCCCACAAAGACGCGTTGAATACGTTACATTCATCAGAAACAATAAGATTATAGCCAGACTTGGGATCACATGGCGATGGTACTGAAATATTAGGGTCAATATATACGCATTGTGCAGTACAATTTTGGATTTGAAAGAATGGAATAAGAAAGGCCAGATAAGAAAAAATTAATGTGTGTTTCTCCTTCAAGTTCCCAGTCATCTGAAATTATTTAACTTGATGTGCAAATTTGATTTAAAGGTATCTCTCTTTAATGTATACTTTTATATTCCTAAAAAGAAATATTCCTAAAAAATAGCAAGATTGACCAGTTCTTTGCGCTCCCAAACCTTGAACCGTTGAGCAAACATCACCATGTCCACCATAAAATACAACAAAAAAGGGTTCAGCAACGAAATCCTCATCCATCTCTACGAACAACTCGCCAAGCCCCGGCTCATCGAGGAAAAAATGCTCAACCTGCTCCGGCAGGGCAAAATTTCCAAATGGTTTTCGGGCATTGGGCAAGAGGCCATTTCAGTCGGCGCAGCCTGTGCCCTCCTGCCCGACGAGGTAATTTTTACCATGCACCGCAACCTGGGCGTGTTTACCGCCCGTGAGATGCCCCTGGATCGGATGTTCTGCCAATGGCAGGGCAAGCGCCTTGGTTATACCAAAGCCCGCGATCGTTCTTTCCACTTCGGGGCGATGGAACACGGCATCGTGGGTATGATCTCTCACTTGGGGCCACAACTTTCGCTGGCCGCCGGGGTGGCAATGGCGCACAAACTTCGGCAGGAAGGTCGGGTTTCGCTCGCTTTTACGGGCGAGGGCGCCACCAGCCAAGGCGAATTCCACGAGGCGCTCAATGTGGCTTCCGTCTGGAAACTCCCGGTCATTTTTTTGATTGAAAACAACGGCTACGGACTCAGCACACGACCCAACGAGCAGTATGCCTGCAAAGACCTTGTAGACCGCGCTCAAGGCTACGGAATGCGCTCCGCAAAGATTGATGGCAACAATATTTTGGAAGTTTATTCCACCATTAAAAACATGGCGGAAGAGATGCGTCGCGATCCACAACCCTTTCTTTTAGAGTGCGTTACGTTCAGAATGCGCGGTCATGAAGAAGCCAGCGGCACGAAGTACGTTCCAAAAGAACTCATGGACGAGTGGGCCAAAAAAGATCCCATTGAGAACTACGAAAAATGGCTTTTGAAAGAAGGAATTCTCACGGATGATTTTATCAAATCGCTCAAAGACCGCTACAAAAAAGACGTGCAAAAAGCGGTGGATGTGATGTTCAACGAACCAGAGCCGGTGGCGGATACCGAAGAAGAATTGGCGGATGTATATGCACCCAATCCAATGTCCAATGTCCACCCTCCTACGGCAAGCCTTCGGCGGGTAAACCATCCAACGTCCAATGTCCAACATCCAATATCCAACGTCCAAGAAATGCGCTTCATAGACGCCCTTTCCGATGGCCTGCGCGAAGCCATGCGCCGCCACCCCGAACTCGTGCTGATGGGACAAGACATTGCCGACTACGGTGGCGTGTTCAAAATCACCAATGGCTTCACCGACGAATTTGGCAAGGACCGCGTGCGCAACACCCCGCTCTGCGAATCGGCCATCGTTGGCATCGGGCTGGGGCTGAGTTTGAAAGGCATCAAAAGCATGGTGGAAATGCAGTTCGCCGATTTTGTGACCTGCGGTTTCAACCAGATTGTCAACAACTTAGCAAAGCTCCATTGGCGCTGGGGGCAAACTGCCGACATGGTCATACGGATGCCGACGGGAGGCGGAAGTGGTGCGGGGCCGTTTCACTCACAATCGAACGAAGCATGGTTCACCCATATCCCGGGCCTCAAGGTAGTGTACCCCAGCACACCTGCCGACGCAAAAGGTCTGATGTTAGCGGCTTTTGAAGACCCAAACCCTGTCATGTTTTTTGAACACAAAGCCCTATATCGCTCTGAAAGCGGGCTTGTCCCTGAAGGGTTTTACATCACAGAAATCGGGAAAGCACGGCAAGTGCGCGAGGGAAAATCGGTGAGCATTTTGACTTACGGCCTCGGTGTCCGCTGGGCAGAGCATACGGCTGATGAAATGGGCCTAGACGCCGATATTGTGGACTTGCGCTCCCTTGTTCCGCTTGACTATGAAGCGATTACAGCATCTGTAATGCGTACAAACCGGGTATTGATTTTACACGAAGACACGCTGTTTGGCGGTATCGGCGGGGAGATTGCAGCATGGATTTCGGAGCATTTGTTCGAGCATTTGGACGCCCCTGTTATGCGGGCAGCAAGCCTTGACACGCCCGTGCCGTTTGCGATTCCGCTGGAGCAGAATTTCTTCCCGGCAGGGCGATTAAAAGGGCAATTGGAGCAATTGCTGAAATATTAAACGAGGCCCGGCTCAAACTCCGGCCTCCACTTAAACGAGCGGGGGTGTGTCAAAAGGTCAATTGTTGATTTTTGCAGAAAACAACATTTGTGTTTTGGTCAATAGAATCCTATAAGGTTTTAAAAACCTTATAGGATTTCGCTAGATTTAAAATATAATTCCGCCACATTTTTCCAATCTTGACTTTTGACATAACACCCGCTATCAAAACCTTTGTTCTATGTATATCGGCTGGCTTCCATTTTTGGCATTTTACATCTACTGGCTGGTAAAGAAAAAGCCGCATAGCCGATTCAAGGTCCATGACTTTCAATTATGTAGATTTTCAATTACAGTCAAAAGGTGGTGATGCCAGTAGTACATTTCCTACACGCTTTGGGGTTCATGGCTCTTATTGGTTGCCCTTGCGGTTTCGCCAATTACTGCATCATCGTCTCGCCATAAAAAATGAGCCGCCACTGGCCATCTTCCTCTTTGTAGAATTGCCGCTCGTACCCAACTCCCACCATAGGGTATGACATGCGTTCAACAACGAGCACCTCGCCGACTGTCTCAAAACTGCGTTTGAGCGTACTTACGGTCGTGTCGGGCAAATACATCAGATGCCAGTTTTCGGGCATCCACTCGGTCAGCTGACGTTTCGCCGTGGTGTCTTGAGCCCCTCCTTTTTCGCCTTTAAGCGGCCATTCGATATGTGCCATTTGATAGGCACTATCGGCGTGGAATTTCTGATAAAATTCGAGAAAATCTTTGGGCAAATCACCTTCAGCCTTAGCTTGTTGAAGTGCCTGAGGCTTGTTTTTGCAATTTGAAAGAAGAAAAACGAGGGAGAGAAACAGGAAGAATGTGCGCATGAAAAATGGTTGAAATTAAGCGGCAAAGTTAGCCAAGTGCACAAACGTTTTTGCCTTGGGATATATTTGCACCTACAAATGGAATCACTTCGTGGGCTTTGTATTTCTAGTGCTGGCGGTTTATTTTATTCGAAAGTAAGTTTGAATTCTATATTGCATTTCATAAAGCATTCATTTTAAATGGGTTTAAATTTATTTTTATAATAATTGCGCTACAATCGCACAATTTTGTCTTTCTGAAAAAGAAAGCGAATCGCGACTTTTGTGCGTCTAATACATAACTTAGGAGGCAACTCGAAGTTGCCTCCTAAGTTCACCAACTTTTTTATGAATAACACCTTTACCCGCCTATTCCCAACTACCGCCCTCGCGCTATTTTTTAGTTTGAAAATAGCGGCGCAGCCTATTGTCATTAGTACACAAGTTGCGCCCACATCTTGTAACACATGCAATGGCTTCATAAACATGAGTGTGACGGGAGGTACGCCACCATATGCCTATGATTGGAGCAATCTGCCCGGAACGAACAACCCCCAAGATGTGTCAACACTTTGCATTGGCACTTACACCGTGACGGTCACCGACGCTACGGGCAACACGAAAACGACCTCTGCCACCATTATTGAGGCATCTTCTGTCCTTTCCTATACCGTAACAAACGTCCTATGCACTGGCGGAAACAATGGCTCCATTAGCTTAACCGTGAGCGGTGGCGTTGCGCCATTCACATATATTTGGGGCAGTGGCTCGACTACGCAAGACATATCGGGTCTTGCCCCTGGTACATACTGTGTCACAGTGGCCGATGCCCATGGCTGCACAGCGGTGCAGTGTGTCAACATCACCCAGTCGCCCCCCCCCACTCCAACCGTCTGCGTTACCAACATCTCCTGTTTCGGACTAAATAATGGTGCACTTGATTTGAGCGTAAGCGGTGGGGCAGCGCCATACACCACATCGTGGTCAAATGGCTCAACCACCCAAGATCTGAGTAACCTTACCGCTGGCACCTACACCACTACCATCACTGATGCAAACGGCTGTACAAAAACAGCCTCCGCAACGGTTACTCAGCCCCCCGCTTTATTCTTGAGCGCTACCGTAACCAACGCCAATGCCAGCGGATCAAATGGCGCGATAGACATGATAATATCCGGCGGGACAGCCCCATATATGGCACAGTGGTCAACCGGATCAAACACCGCTGATTTAACCAATCTTCCCGCCGGCATCTACTGCGTTACGGTCACGGATGCAAATGCCTGCACCCGATCTTCGTGCTATACCGTTCAGGGCAACGGCGGTGGCCCCGGCAATGGTCCGTTCCTTCTCAACAGTCAGGTGACCAATTCTGGCTGTGGTATGAATTGCACCGGAAGTATAAATATTACAATAACAGGAGGTCTCATCCCCTACATTTGGATAAATTCTAATGGCGTTGGTGGCAACAGTTTTCAACCTTCCTTCATGTTAACACAGTTGTGCTCTGGTTCTTATTGTGTCACTGTTACAGAGTACAATGGTGCTACCGCCACTGCCTGCTACACCGTCGGTCAAGGGCAATCCCAAAACCTTGACATCCAATCGTCCAACTCTGCTTTTTGCAATTTTGATCCAAACAACAACTCCAATGTGTGCGAGATGGTTTGCCCGCACACCACCGTCACTTACTTCGTAAACCCGCCCGTAGTCTGCGGCGTACCAATGAACCTTTCCGGAGCGGCCTGGACGGTGAGCGGAGCAGAGCGTTTTACCATCAATCCTGGAGCGCCCGAAGTGGTGGTGACCTGGGGCGATGCCGGGCCGGGTTTGGTTGAGTTTGGGTCTAATAGCCAACAACTTTGCTTTGAAAGTTCGCATTGTGTCACGGTCTTGGAAGAACCCAAAGCGCAATTCAGTACCGACCCGCCAAGTGTACCCAATACAGTGATGCAAGTTTGCAAAGGCCAATCCGTGGCCTTCAAAAATGAAAGCCTGAACGCGGAACTGTATGAATGGCAATTCAGCGATGATCTTTCCGTGCTTTCTGAAGAAAATCCGCAACACACTTTCCGCCTACCGGGCAATTTTACGGTTATGCTCATTGCCCGTAGCACTTGCCTTTGCGCCGACACTACGGTATTGCTTGTTGAAGTGCTTGACAGCGAGCCACCCTTGCTCGATTGTGTAGGCTCTGTATGCCCAGGAGAGACCGTAACGTATTCTACTTCAGGGGGTTGCAGTGCTTACACTTGGTCGGTTTCGCCCAACGGTAGCGTCGTTTCTGGCGGACAAGCAAGCGACAATACCATCACCATATTATGGGGCGACGGGCCAGTGGGCAGCATTTCGCTCAGCGCATCGGGTTGCGCTGGAGCAGCTTGTCCGCAGGTCAGCGTGTTCACCATTTCCATTATTTCGGACAATGCAGAAATCCGTGGAAACCAATTTGTTTGCCCGAGCAGCGAGGAGGAATACAGCATTAATCTTTTTGATGGAACGGAGTATATCTGGGCGTTGCCCACGGGTGGAAACATCCTCCGTGGTCAAGGCACGAACAAAGTAGCGGTGGCTTGGAATGCTCAGGTAACTTCCACTACACACTGGCTCATCGTGGACTATTACAATTGCTACCTCGGTTGTGGGGGCGTGGATTCGATTCCGGTAAAAATTCTTTCCCCGTTTTACATTGATGGCCCCGTGGAAATGTGCGAGAATTCAAGCAAGAATTTTATCGCTAAAAATGCAGCGACAGGGGCCCTCGTGCATTGCAATTGGTATGTTTATGATCCAAATGGGTCACAGGTTTCTACTTTCACTGGCAGTACCTTGAACCTTTTTGGTGAATTCCAACGATCCGGTATCCAGCAGACTCTTGCCGATTTCCAGACCGTTCGCCTTGTAGAAG
>JACMMM010000288.1 GCA_014379065.1 Saprospiraceae bacterium | reverse complement strand
CCATTGCGAAATACGTTGCAGGAAATGTTCTGCGGCTGGAAGCAGGGGTTTTTGTACTCGTAGCCCGTGCGATATTGCCCCTCAGATTTTTTCTCCCACACATTCTCCCGGCTCGACATTTGCAAGACCGACTCGCGGCGGAGACCAAGTATTGTGTAGTCCTTGGCAGCGATGGCGGCTTCGACTTTTTCGCGCTTTGCCCACAGCCCGTAGCGTTGGGCATTCTTCTGTGCAAGCGCGAAATGAAAAACACCGCCAGAAACCAAGAATGCGATTGCCAAAATTCGGAAACGCTTGCTCCTGAACAGCTCGCCATAGCAATAGAAGGAGTACCACATCGCCACTGGGAACAAGAGGTAGAAAGCATGGGCTTTCGGGGGCAGACTGGCGAACAAATAGGAAAGGCAGACCAAGCCTATCGAAGCCAGCATGAAAAACTTGACCTTGCCCCATTCAAGTGGCTTTTTGTTAATTGCCGATTTATCCGCCGATTTATCCGCCGTAGTCTTGACGGAGGTGGAAGTTTTGACAGAGGTGGAAGTCTTGACGGAGGTTTTTTGAAAAAAAGAAAAGGCAAAAAGGGCGAATTGCGCCAGCCCCATGAGCGCGAAAAAAATCGTGCAGGGCGCAGCCCAGATATATGCCTTCAAAAACTCAAGAGGTTCGGGCGTGTAGTCCCCTGTATAGCGCGCCACCTCTCCGCAAGCAAATGACAGCATCTTTGCAGCTATGTTGGGGATTTCGGACAAGTTGCTCGGATTGAACTCGATGTTCTGCTCCGTGCCACCCGAAGATGCAACGCCAAATTCCATAATCGTGGGCACCAAGGTGCTGGCTGTGATGGCCGCCCCCAAGAGAAAGAAAAGGGCGGCCCTCCAAAATCCTTGGCCTTTTTTTGCCTGAAACCAAAACGTCAGCCCAATGTACGGCAGCATCAGCACCCAAGAGAGGTGCAGTTGCATCACCCAAAAAAGTGAAAAGCCCAACCAGAAAAATGCCCACTTGGTCGCTACGATTTGCTTTTCATAAATGGGGAAAATCTCCCACACGCTCACGAAAAACATTACAGCCGCAGGGAGCACGTAAGAAGGGTTTTCGATGTGCGTCGAGTAGTTCATAGCCCAGGGTGCGGTCAGGAGCCAGCCGAACAAAAACCACTTCGGCACAGCCGGAATCCTTTGAGCCAAGTACCAACCCAAAAAACACAGGGCGCTCAGCGACAAAAAATTGAGCAATAGGAAAGGGGCTTCCGGGACAACCTTCAAAAAGAACGGCCCGCCCACCAACAGTCCTTGTAAAGCACCCGGTATTTGCGATTGCGTGTACACAACATCGGGCCCCCAGTAAGGGAAAATCCCCGTGGTGTACCATTTCAGCCCGATGAGGTAAACTTGGAAAGCATCATCCTCTCCAAAATTGGTTGCTCCGTAAAGGCTGCGTAACAGCAGCGCGGACAGGAAGAGCAAGAGGAGCAAAAGGACGCGGCGGAAAGCCATTCTCATGATTTGTTATATCGGGCTGAGCAAAGGTAGCAAAACCCCAAACTTCAAAATCTAAGGGAGATACGACCAAGCATTCCGTAGATTTGCTGCGTTTACCCGCCGTAGCTTTAGCGAAGGCGGGTGCCCGCCGTACCCTTATCGAAGGTGGGATCACATTTTTACCCCGCTGTAGCATCTCGCCGCCACCACTGCCTTCGCTAAGGCTTCTGCAGTTAAAAAGGCTAAGGCGAGTAAAAGCGAAGGCGGGATCACACATTTTCCCTGTTTTGAAAAATCGCTCCCTACTCTGGCTCCTCTTGCTCCTCGCCCTGGCTTTTGTCGCATGGAAACTTTATTCCAATAAAAAGCAGCTCAATCAAGAGGCCGAACTTTCCAAAATGACACGGGCCTTTGTCCCCGTGGAAGTTGTTGTGCCAAAATTGGAAACCCTCGCTAACCACCTCGAAGCCGATGGCATTTTCTTGCCCTTCAAGGAAATGTTCGTCATTTCCGAAACCGCTGGCCGCGTGTTGGAAACCTACAAAAACAAAGGTGAGTGGCTAAACGAAGGAGACATCATCGCCAAGGTGGACGACGAGCTCCTGCGCATCGAACTCGAAGCCACACAAGCCAACCTCGCCAAACTCCGCAAAGACAAGGAGCGCCTCACCAACCTCATCGAAGGCGAGGCCGCGCCCAAAAACAAGATCGAAGACCTCGATCTTGGCATCCTCACCGCCGAGGCCAAAGAAAAAGGCTTGAAAAAGCAGATCTCCAACACGAGCATCAAAGCGCCCATGACCGGCACCCTGGGCATGCGCTTTATCGAGCGCGGGAGCGTCATCGGCCCCGGCATCCAAGTGGCCCAAATGACCAATCTCGAAAAACTTTTCCTCATGGTAAAAGTGACCGAGCGCGATGTGCTGAACGTGAAAAAAGGCCAGAGCGTCAGCGTCACCGCCGATGTTTTCCCCAACCTGAACATCGCTGGAAAAGTAACGAACATCGGCCTCCGTGCCGACAATGCCTTTAACTATGATGTTGAAATAGAGGTGATTAACCCCAAAGGAAATCCTTTGCGTGGCGGTATGCACGCCAAATCAAAATTCACCTTCGATGCCAACCGCACTGGCCTCACGCTCCCGCGCAAGGTCATCGCCGGAAGCCTGCAAGAACCCAAAATCTATGTAGTGCAGGGCGACTCCATCGCCGTACTTCGCGCCATCGCGCTCGGTGGGATTTATGGGGATAAGATTGAAGTGACTTCCGGGGTGCAACCAAAGGATCAGGTGGTGGTGACGGGGCAGTTGAATTTGGTGGATGGGGCGCGGGTGAGTGTGGTGCGGTAGGATGGACTTTAGTCCGTCGAGACAAGGAGCGTTTACGCTTCTGTTCACTCCAGCGCAGCGCCGTAAACGGCGCAATTCCCGACGGCCTAAAGGCCATGCCACCGATGGAAACGCTCGGCAATTGCATGAAATCCCTACCTTAGCGCAGCGTCAATACAATCGAAAACCATGAGTAACGAACCCGCTGATAAAAACTTGGGTGAAATCTTCGGCGAGTTTTCCAAAACGAAGGACACCATTGCGCAGGTGCTCGCCGCGCTGTCACGAGGCATTGCCGACCTTATCAAGCGGCCCTTTAAAGGCTTGAAAAACAGGCTGATAAGTCTGATTGCCATCCTTTTGCTGCTGTTCAATCCCCTGTGGGGCGAAGGAATCATTGGTTTTATCCTCAAGCAATTTTTTGGTAAAGAACCGAGTCAAATTGAATGGTTGCAAAAATTCACCGCATGGTGGCCCTACCTGTTTGCCGGGGCTGTGTTGCTCGCGCTAATTATCATGGTGTGGGAACAACTCACCCGTAAGCCACTCCCGCCCACCCAGTTCAGAAACCCCGCCATCAAAGGCCTGCTTTCCTTCGAGCAATCTGACGCGGAGATTTTCAAAAAACTCCAGCGTGAAGCCGATGTGCAGCAGGTGATGTCGGCGCTCACGCACCAGAATTTCCGCTTTGGCGTGCTCACGGGTGTATCGGGCTGCGGCAAAACCTCCCTGCTAAAAGCGGGATTGCTCCCCGCGCTCACGGAGAAAAATAACCGAGTTGTCGTTGTCACCCTCACAGACGAGTCGCCTTTAGAGTCTGTGCAAAAGGCACTCACAGCCCAATTGGATGTTCGCTTTGAAAGCAATGCTACCAACTTGCAAACGATTTTAGACACTGCGTTGCAAGCTACTGGGAGTAAAGGCTTCATTCTGATATTCGACCAATTCGAGCAGTTTTTTACGCAAAACAAGACGGAAGAAAGTCGTGCGCCATTTATCAAAGACCTCTTCACCGCCTACCAAAATACTGGTCAGGTCAAGATTCTGCTCTCCATCCGCCTCGATTTTATGGGCAGGCTGCACGAAATCCAGCAGTTGCTGCAATACAGCCTGAACGCCGACCAGAACTACTTCAACCTCCGAAAATTCAAGCCACAGCAGGCGGTTCGTATCTTCTTTGTGATGAGCGAGGAAGGCAAATTAGAAGCGTTTGACGATAGCTTCATGCTCAAAATGACCACAGCAGAACTTGCCTCCAAAGAAGACGGACTCGTGTCTGCGGCGGATGTCCAGTGGGTGGCCACGGCCTTGCAGCAGGCCGAGGGTTTTGCTT
>JACMMM010000287.1 GCA_014379065.1 Saprospiraceae bacterium | reverse complement strand
TTAAGGAACGGGAGAATAATAACTTGTTACTTTCAGGTAGATTACTTTTTGCTGAGACAACTATCTTTTTGTGCGAATAGTGGGGCTCTTTAATCAAAATGATAGGCCGTATGAGCGGAAAGGAATCAGATGAAAGTAACAAGTTATTATTCTCCCGTTCCTAAACTGCCGAAGCCTTGCGAAAACATCATCGTAGTTTTGCACCCTATGAAAGTTGCTGGATTCACCTTTGTCAGAAACGCGCTCAAATACGACTACCCGGTGGTGCAGGCCATCCGCTCCATCCTGCCTATTTGCGATTATTTCGTGGTGGCGGTGGGCAAATCAGAAGATGCCACGCTTGAACTCGTGCGTAGCATTGGCGACCCAAAAATCCACATTATCGAGACAGAATGGGACGACTCGCTCCGCGACGGTGGGCGTGTGCTGGCCTTGGAAACTGACAAAGCCTTCCAAGCCATCCCGCCTGAGTACGATTGGTGCTTTTACATCCAAGGCGACGAATGCGTGCACGAAAATGCCCTCCCAAGCCTTTGCGCAAGTATGGAGCGATGGCTGCACGACCCGCAAACAGAGGGGCTGCTTTTTGATTATCGCCACTTCTATGGCTCTTACGACTATGTAGGCAAGAGTCGCCGGTGGTATCGTCGGGAGATTCGGATTGTCCGAAATGACAAACGCATTCATTCTTACCGCGACGCGCAAGGATTCAGAAAGCGCACTATAAACGGAGCTTCCCCCCTTGAGGGGGCGGGGGGTAGAGCTAAACTCCACGTTCGTCGTGTAAACGAATACATTCACCACTACGGCTGGGTTCGGCATCCGGGGGTGCAGCAGCAGAAGCAACTTCATTTCAAAAAATTATACCTCTCGGATGAAGACGCGCTCAATCATGTCGGCACTCACGAAACCTTCCCTTACGATGGTTTGGAGCCACTTGAACGCTTTGAAGGGACACATCCCGCTGTGATGCTGCCCCGCATCGAAGCACAAAACTGGCATTTCCAAAGCGATCCCGCTCAAGTCCATTGGCCACTCAAAGACCGAATTTCCAACTGGATAGAGCGGTGGACTGGCTGGAGACCGGGAGAGTACCGGAATTATATTTTGTTGAAATGACTGAACGACTCAAAAGCATATACTTCCCGTAGGGAAACCCTGTTTATAGATTTTCAAAGCGCAGATAACCAGCAATTCGCCTATGAATTACCACGGCAAAAATTTCCGCTCCATCGCAAACTCCCCCAATGGTGAAGTTTCCGGCGACACCCTTTTTCATTATGAGCAAACGGGCAAAATCGTCACGGCTAGTTATTCAGGTGGCGGCATCGTCCAAGGCCATCTGATTGCGCTGGCGGACGAACAGGGCTGTCTTGCCATGCGCTACCATCATGTGAATGTTCAGGGCGAGCTGCAAACAGGCACTTGTCAATCTGTGCCTGAAATATTGCCCGATGGCCGCATTCGGCTGCACGAAACTTGGCGATGGACGAGCGGGGATGGTTCATCAGGCAGTTCTATGGTTGAAGAATGCTAAGGGTTAGAGGTTTTGCCAAATCTTAACGAAAGCGAATTTCGAGGCAATGTACTTTTGCCAGCCTTTGCCAAACACAAGTCATTTGACTTAGCCGCTTTTTCACTTCAAGAAAAATTAAGCATGAGAAAAATTGCTCTATCAATGTTGGTCTTCGCTGCAATCACTGTAGCCATGTCTTTCCGTAATCCAGATCCAGAGCCGCTAAAATGGTACACTTGGGAACAAGCCGTAGAACTCAACAAAACCAAGCCCAAGAAAATCGTGGTGGATGTGTTCACCGACTGGTGCGGCTGGTGTAAAAAAATGGACAAGGGTGCTTTTTTGAACCCTGAGGTGATGACCTATATCTCTGCGCCAGATCTGATGCAAGAACTGCGTTTTGCTGCCGAGGAGATTTACAACAAGACCACTTGGGAGAAATATAAAGGGGGAAAGTAAGACTTGGGACGTTGGACATTAGACGTTGGACTTGAAAACAAACGGGGTGAATGGCTTTGTTTGCCATTCACCCCGTTTAATTTATTGGAACAACACTTGGACACTATATTAAACTTAGCCTCAACCCTCAAAATCAGATTGAAAAGTCCAACGTCTAATGTCCAACGTCCATCATCCAACGTCCAAAGTCCAAAATTACTTCTTCCAAGGCAACTCCAACACGCGCTGAGCACAAAGTCGGCCTACTTCGAGACCCACTTCGCAGTCCATGCGGAAGTGAACGCCTAAGGGGATACGCGAATAGGCGTCTTCTTCACCCAATTGGGAGAAAGAAGTAAACGTACGCGGTGTTCCCAAGAACTCTGTACGGAGCTGGTGGCAAAGGTCGGTGAAGGTGTAGGTGCCAGGGTGATTGGCATTGTACTCAAAGAAAGAAGAAAGAATTTTTCCGCCAGCACCACCAAAGCCAGAGTGGCCAGAAGGATAAGCCGGGAATGCCGGAGTAACTCCATATTTCCCACCAACCGCTGTAGCATCCAAGATGGGTAGCCAGTTGGATGCAGTAGCGTCATCTCGCGAAATGATACGCTGGATGTAGGTGGTCGGGCGCTCTACATTGTAAATGTATTTGGAATTCCAAAGCGCCACACCGGCATCGCTGAGGGCCAAACCCATTTTCGCATAAGCCTCTGCACAGCCAGCCAGGTCGAGTTCCTCATTTGCAGCCACTTCGTTGAGGATTGCTATGAGGCGTGGCGGTGGCGCGAAAGTCAGGTTGAGGATATCATCGCTCCAAAAAATTGCAGCCCATTTTTGATTGGCGGCCCAATCCTCCAGACCAGGAGGAGGGTTTCTAATGGCATTAACAGTGGTATAAACCTCCCATGCCTGTGCATAGAAAGGCGAGTTGGGGTTTTCACCATATGGTATAGGGGGACGGCAGATCTTTTCTTCCTGATTGATGGCAAAAGTGCGCACTTGACCCCACTGTGGAAACATCGCGCGGGTGTAATCAGGCGGGGTGGGTGTCCAAAGACCTGGGCCTACTGGTGCGACGTAGCTTGCAGGAATAGGATCCAAGAAAGCATTATGGCCGATCAAATCGCTTTGTTCCCAAACATATATTGCAGCAGCCACTTCTCGGCCAAACTTCTCGGAACGTTCCAATATTTCAGGGGTAGTCTCTTGCAAATACCTGCCATGCAACTTGGCACGGGTGGCTGCGATGAGACCAAATGCGTTCGTCACCTCAAACTTCGGGTCGTTTTGCATGTGCGGGAAAAAACGCTCCATCAAGTAAGCGTAGGACTCATTGACGCAAGCAGGCCAGTAGTATTCGAGATCTGGGTCTGCTTTTGGCACTTTAAGGCCCCCGTAGAGATCAGCGATGGAACGGTTTTCGGGGATAGCCGATACGACGCACTCGTAGGCCGAAAGGCCGAGATAGCCCAAGGCGCGTGGGCCTGGGCCTGGGCGATAGCCTCTGGCGTAGCGGTCAATTTGGAGGAAAGTTTCGTTCCATTCCCAATAGACTTTGTAGTCAAAGTCATGTGCGTTGGGCAGGGGTGTATCAATTTGCCGCTTGTCTTCACCGCAAGATTGCGGCACGAGCATGATCCCTAAAAGGATGGCTCCAAGGGCAAAGATTTTTGTAAGTTTAGTTTTCTTCATAAGATACGAAAATTTTGTTGCTGAATAGCAGATTAATTAAGAGCAAAAATCGTGCTAAAAGAAAAAGTTTTAGCACTCATTTCGCGCTGAGTAGTTACGGGGGGCAAAAGTCCGCTTCTTTTTGTAAAAAAAGCTGGAATACCCTTAAAAAGGTATTAATAAAATGGCCTGCCTTACGCATGAATTCGTAAAACAGGCCATTTTTTAATACTATTTTAAGTTGCTTTACTGTCCCACAGACTGTGCCCCTTCCCACTGATAAAGCCCTTCGATAGATAGATAGCGCTCGCCAGTGTCGTAATTGAAGCCCAAAATCCGGGCCCCTGCGGGGATTTCCGGGAGTTTTTGTGCAATGGCAGCCAGCGTTGCGCCGGAGGAAATTCCCCCAAACAGTCCCTCTTCCAAGCTTGCCCTTCGAGCGTATTCAAAAGCATCCTCTTTTTCCACCTGTATAACGCCGTCCAACACATCGGTGTGCAGGTTGCGCGGCACAAATCCTGCCCCAATGCCCTGGATAGGGTGTGGCCCCGGGGTACCACCACTTAATACGGGCGACAATTCAGGTTCCACCGCAAATACTTTCAGGTTGGGAAAATGTTGCTTTAAGACTTCTGCAACACCGGTAATATGCCCACCGGTACCCACGCCAGTTATTAAATAATCC
>JACMMM010000286.1 GCA_014379065.1 Saprospiraceae bacterium | reverse complement strand
CTTCCGATGGCAGAGAAAATCGTCACAATACCTGACCTCATCATGGAGGGCATTGAGCGCGGACGTGTGGGCAAAAAAATGGATTTTACCATTGAGCAATGGGATTTTCGGCCTCAAAAAATTTGGGTTCGTCCAACAGATATTGCCACACTGGTCATTGTAAATGCACGGGTAAAAATAGAATTGGAGCAGATTTGAGGGCCGTGGTGTGCCTTGGCGGAAAACCGCGTACATTTACAAAGAAGATCGAAGTAGATTTTTCAAAATCTAAACGGCGATGAACATTTACCGTGAAATAACTCCCCTCAAAACCCCGGATGTTTTTGTGGTACTGGATTCTGTTTGTAACGGATTCGATTACCCCATTCACAACCACCCGGAGTTCGAGCTGAATTTGATCGCGGGCATGTCGGGCACCCGAATCGTGGGCGATTCAACCGAGCGGTACGCGGATTACGATCTTGTGCTGCTGGGCCCCTATCTCTATCACAAATGGGACGGCGATGCTCAATTGCAGCAAAGCGGGCAGCCCTATCGCGTCATCACGATTCAGTTTGCCATGGAATTGTTTAGTGGACAACTCTTTCAAAAAGAGCGGTTTATCAAGATCCGGCAACTCATGCGGGATTCGAGCCGGGGCATCAAATTTCACGGTAAGACCTTCGAGGAGGCGATGCGCATCATGATTGGGCTTACGGAGGACAAGGGATTTGCCAATATTATCGAGTTTTTGCAATTGCTCGACCTGCTCTCCCAGACCAGCGATGCCACGTTTTTGGCAACCGAAGGCTTCTCACCGCAAGCACTTCGGTCTGACAGCAATCGGATACAGGTCGCTTATGGATACATCCTAAAACATTTCGACAATCCCGACCTAAAAATCGGGGACGTAGCGACCCTGGTCAACATGAGCGACTCGGCATTCAGCCACTTTTTTCAAAAACTCACTTTCCGAAGTTTTACCGATTTTTTGATTGATATCCGGATTGGACATACCTGCAAACTCCTGCTCGACACCGACGAAACCGTCAACCAAATCGCCAGTAAATCTGGTTTTAACAACCTCGCCAATTTCAATCGGCTGTTCAAAAAGTACCGCTCTTGTACGCCCGTGGAATACCGCCGTCGCTATCTGGAAAAAGGGGAGTTCGATTGGACGCACCAGGTGACACCCTGGCAGTTTATGCCCCAGAAAAACGGGACCAAAGAGGCGATTAAACCGAGTTCTTACGCAACGAGGTTGGTGCATTTTTGAACTAGTCATGCCCCGCAAACTCCATCACCTTAAACAAGTGCAGCAAATACGGAAACAAAGCATCCATACTTTCCTGCGCGCCCCGCGTGGAACCGGGAAGCGCTAAAATCAAGGTGTCACCTTTCAAACCTCCCAAACTTCGCGAAAGCATGGAATACGGCATGTGTTCCTGCCCGTAACTTCTCGCCGCTTCTGCAATGCCGGGTATCTCCCGGTCCAGCATCGGGCGGATGGCCTCCGGGGTTACGTCTCTTGGAGACAAGCCGGTTCCTCCGGTCAGGATAATCAAACCAAAATGGTCGTCGTACAGCGCCTGCACCTTTTCCTGAATGGCAGCGATTTCGTCTGGAATAATTGAAAAATCCGCCAATTCGACTTGATAGGGCCGCAATTTCTCCTGAATGGCTTTGCCCGCCCGGTCTTCTTTTTTGCCCGCTGAAATGCTGTCGGAGCAAACGATGATTGCGGCTTTGACGGCACGATTGAGTTTCTCTTTATACTGCGATTTGCCGCCTTTTTTCTCGACCAATTTGATGTTCAAGATCTCGATTCCCTTGTCAATGGGCTTCAACATATCGTACATCGTCAGGGCTACCACCGAGGCTCCGTGCATGGCTTCCACCTCCACGCCAGTGCGGTAAATGGTCTGCACCTCCACGAGGATTTCGATGTCCAGACCATTGATAACGTGCGTAACAGCCGCGTATTCCACCGGTAAAGGATGGCAATCCGGAATCATATCGCTCGTGCGCTTGATGCCAAACAACCCGGCCACTCGGCTGGCTTCCAGGACATCACCTTTGGGTACGGTTTTGTTTTGGATGGCATCAATGGTCTCCTGTTTGCTCACGCGCACCACCGCTTGGGCAATGGCGGTGCGATGGGTTTTGACCTTATTAGTGATGTTTACCATAATGGCTACTTGTTTTCTTTCCAGACATACTGGTCGTTATCAAAAATTTCTTTCCCCCATACCGGAACTTCCTGTTTGATGCGTTCGACTACCTCATTGCAGGCATCAATGGCCTCTCTACGGTGAATCGCTGAGGTAAAAACGAACAGGCAGATTTCACCCGCGTCTACCTTTCCGAGGCTATGGTAAATGTGCATGCAGGTCAGGGGATATTTGGCAAATGTATCTTCCCGAATCTCGTGAAACTTCTCCTCGGCCATTTCCGTGTACGCGGAATATTCAATGGCCACAACTTCCTGACCTTCAATAACATCCTTGCGCACCTGCCCCAAAAAAATGCTGTGCGCCCCGATGTTCATCATCGTGCTGTGTTTCGCGATGGAATCGCCCACAAAGGCTGGGCTGATCGGGCCTTCCACAAAGACCTTTTTGCGCCTATGGGATGGTTTCTCTTCGGTGTTTACGGTTTGCTTTTCCATTGTATGATCCCTCCTTTTAAATGGTAAACGGAACGGGCTGATAATCTTTCGGTGATGAGATGAGCGGCAGTAATGCTTCGTACTCCTGTTTGGCAAAAAATAATAACGGGGCGACTTGGGTCAATTCTATGCAGATTTTGCTCCAGTTCAGCCAAGGGGATGCGCAGATGTTCAAACTCCGTGACCCGGGGCCATTCGTTCAGGTTGCGAACGTCTATTATTTGCGGCATTTTTGTTTGTCGTAATTGATCAAATGTTGGGCCGTCAATATCCGTAAATTCATGAGCCTTCCTCTGACAAAACCATTCATAGTCCATCTTTCGGAATGCTTCCGGGGTCTGGGGGATCTGCTTTTGCGCCTCTGGCTGGGGTGAAATTCCCAATTCGTACACAGAATTATTCAAGGCATTGTAACAAAACAAGCGATTTGAAAGCGTTTTGCCTGCTCCAGTGATGATCTTGATGGCTTCGTTTGCCTGCATGGTTCCGATGATTCCCGGGAGGACACCCATCACGCCCGCCTCGTTGCAATCGGCCACTTCGGCTGGATTAGGCGGTTCGGGAAAGAGGTCTCGATAATTTGTTTTAATGCCCTGATCCAACACATTGAAAACGCTTACCTGACCTTCGAAACGAAAAACAGAACCGTACACCAGCGGTTTATCCAACAGCACACAGGCATCGTTGATCAAATACCGCGTGGGGAAATTATCCGAGCCATCCACGATTAGATCAAAGCGGGCAATGATGGAAAGCGCGTTTTCAGTGTCGATTTTTTCGTTAAAAATCTCGACTACAACATCCGGGTTCAACGCTTTTACCCGCTTGGCCGCTACTTCCACCTTCAAAGCGCCAACGTCCTCCGTCGTGTACAATATCTGGCGGTGCAGATTTGAAATATCCACCACGTCAAAATCCACGATCCCGATCCGGCCAATTCCGGCTGCTGCCAAGTACTGCAATGCCGGGCAACCCAATCCGCCCGCGCCGATCACCAATACGCTGGCTTGGGCAAGCAATCGCTGTCCTTCTTCGCCGATTTCCTTCAGGAGTATTTGCTTGTGGTAGCGCTTGAAATCCATTTTATACTCGTTCACCCCAATATCGTTGAATTAAGATAAATTATACGCTTGGTATTTACTCGTCAGACGACTTTGAGTCGTCAGACGAGGCCTCCACGCGGTCTGACGACTCAAAGTCGTCTGACCGCTATCAATGATATTGCCGTTCATCCCCCTGAAAATGGCGGAAGTAAAGCCACCTCTGACCTATCTTCCAATGGGCTATCGTCGTTGGCTATTTTTTTGTCCACGGCAATCAAGTAACGGAGGCCTTTTAGGTCTGGGTATTTTGCTTCCAATTGCCCTCGCAACATTCCAGTAGTTACAACGCCGTCCATTTCCCATTCCTGTTGTGGGAGGATGTCTGCGATTTTTCCGAATGCCAATACTTTGATTTTCATAGTTCAAGAAAAAAGCAACTTCAAAGATGCTATAAAAAGCACAACGGACAGGCAGATTTTCAGCGTTTTTTGATTGAACCGAAACGCCCCGAAATAAGAACCGCAGGCTCCGCCGACCAAAGCAATCCCCACCATTATTACCATGTCGGGACTAAAATTTAGCCCCTGTTGCAATCGCCCCGTCAATCCTGCAATCGAATTGACCAAAATGAACAGCGAGCTCACCGCAGCGGCTTGCTTCACATCTGACCAGCCCAACATTATCAGCAAAGGAGAAAGAATGATGCCGCCCCCAATGCCAAGGACTCCAGAAACAAGCCCGATCCCTGCCCCCATCAACAAGGCCAAATAAATATTCAACTCATTTCGCCGAACGTTTGGGGATTCCGAAGGGAAAATAAACCGGATGGCAGGTATAATCAAAAATGCGCCCAAAAGTTGTTTGTACAGCATCGTAGGAGGCGTAATCAATCCTCCGATATAAGCCGCAGGGACAGCTGTAATGGCCAGCGGCAAAAACAACTTCCAAGAAAAACTGCCGCTTTTGAAATAAGACGTAAATGCGATCGCGGAGACGAAAATATTCAACAACAAAGCCGTTGGCCGCATCACTTCAGGGGTAAACTCATATAGGGCCATGAGCGCCAAATACCCGCTGGCTCCGCCGTGCCCGACCGAGGAATACAAAAAGGCAACCAGCATGAGCAAAGCGCAAAAAAGGAAACTAAGGTCATGCTCCATGGAATGATTTTTTCAATATCTGGGAGTAACGGTTTTGCAGTCGCTTCTTTTTTAGCCACTAATTGCACTAATTTACACTAAATAAGGCATCTAATTCGTGAAAATTCGTGTAATTCGTGGCTACCCTTTTGGAAACAAGTGAACTTCCACCGTTTCACCTTTTTCGTATGCTGACCTGTCTTCTTCCAGCACAATCAGACAATCGGCGAGGGCAAAGGAACTCATCTGATAGGATTCCTGGGCGTGTAAAGGCGCGACTTCATTGCCTGTCACTTTGCCTTTCAGGAAATAAGTGAGCCCTTCTCGCTTGGTGAACCCTTCGGACAAAGTCTTTTTTGTCAGGCGCTGAGATGGCCCAAGCTTTCCCATCATTTTTTCGATGGCGGGCGCGATGTATTCGTAGAAACAAGTGAGCACCGCAGAGGGGTTTCCAGGAAGACCAAACAGCAATTTTTCACCACGCCTTCCAAAAAAAAGCGGCTTACCCGGCTTTTGTTTCACCTTGTAAAAGACCGTTTCCACTTGACAATTTTCCATGGCCTTTTTGACCAAATCGTAATCGCCGACGGAGATCCCACCGGTAGCGATCACTATATCGCATCGCTCTATTCCGTCGGCTAGATGAGTCGTGATTTGGTTTTCGTCGTCATCGCTTCGGAATACCAGCGTGGGTTGGATTTTCAATTCCAGTAAGGCGGCAATAAGCGTAAAAGAATTGCTCTCGTAAACTTGTCCACCTTTTAGTTCAGTGCCTAGGGGTGCCAGCTCTGTGCCGGTGATGATGAGACCTATTCGGGGTTTTGCCCAGACTTTCACATGGGTAATCCCCAGGCCAGCCAGAAGCCCGATGGCAGCTGGCGTCAGGGTGGTCCCTGCGTCTAAAGCAGTTTCACCCTGTCTGGTTTGAGAACCGCGCGGACGAACGTTGCCGCCTTTTTTTAGTTGGAAATCTTCGATCCATATCTGCTCTCCCTTAACCCTGACTTTTTCCTGCATCACAACGGTATCGGTGCCCGCCGGAACAGGAGCTCCGGTAAAAATCCGCATCGCCTCGCCGGGAGCGGGTTTCACAGCGGTTTGTTCGCCAGCGGGGATTTCCCCGATCACACGAAAAAGCTTTTCTGGAACGAAAGCCTCAAACTGGAAAGCATACCCATCCATCGCAGACTGATCAAAGGGGGGCATATCCAAAGCAGAAACGACGGGTTCAGCAAGCGTCATTCCCAGCGATTCCAAAAGCGGGATGGTCACCGGCGGCAAAACCTTGGTGCATTCGTGGATCAACCTTTTTGCGTCGGTAACGGTGGTCATGTTTGTCATTTTGTTTACAGTGAATCTAGGGTTTTCAAAAATCTGTGCCTTTCTCGGTCGCGGCCCCAACCGTTTGGGGGAGGGGGCGCGGCCCAGAAATGCACAGATTTTTTAAAACCCAAGATTTTCATTTTCTAAACCTAGGAAAACTGCG
>JACMMM010000285.1 GCA_014379065.1 Saprospiraceae bacterium | reverse complement strand
CGTACAAATATTTTTCAAAAAAATTCGAGCTGCAAGTTAACAACATCGAACCGGGTGGTATAGACCTGAAACTAACGGCTAATATCCACCAAACCAATCAACACCCAAAAGACAAGGCAAGCCCCCGGCCGAATGGGGGCAAAATTTCAACACAATACTAAAATCAGTTTTTAACAATGAAAAATTTCAATTTCATCTTCGCCATGGCTTTTGTAGCCGCCCTGACAGTTCTGTTCGCTTCTTGCAAAAAAGACATGATTGAAACCTCGCCCGCCGAGTATGTTTTCACCCCAGAAGAGCTCGCTGAAATCAATGAAAATTTCTGCAGCACCATGGATGAATACGATTTCAACGACCACTCCGAGGAAGCCGGAAATGGTTCGGTCGAAGAGCGCGGAACCGGGGCAAAGGGCAAATTCTGGCCCGCAGGTCAGGTACTCCGGGTTCGCTTTCAGAATGGCAGCAGCACACTTCAAAACAAAGTGTTCAACTACGCCAAAACATGGGCGAATTATGCCAACGTGTCCATCGTAAAGGTCACTTCCGGCAATTCCGAAATTCGAGTGAAGTTTGGTACTGTTGGGAACAACTCGTACGTCGGCACGGACAATTTAAACATAGCCCAGAGCCTGCAAACCATGAACCTCGAATTGACGGACAATTCCAGCGAATCTTCCATCCGCCGGGCATCGCTGCACGAGTTCGGACATGCCTTGGGACTTAAGCACGAACACCAAAACCCGTATGCCAGTATTTCTTGGGACAAGCCAAAGGTTTACGCATACTTCGCTCAACAGGGCTGGTCGCAACAAAAAGTAGATGAACAGGTGATCAATACTTTGGGTTGGGGCCCTGCGCAGCACACCAGTTTCGACGTGCAATCTGTAATGGCGTATTCCATTCCTGCATCGCTGACGACCAATGGGTTCTCGATCCCCTGGAACACCGAACTTTCCGCTTTAGACAAAGAATTCATTGGCAAAATGTATTCTGGTGTTCGGATCAGGGTGCGCCATGCGGCCAATATCAACGGCAACATCACCATTTACCTCAATGGAGTGACCACCACACTAACAAAGAACGAAACGATCTATGTGCCCGCCAAGACTACTGGCAACACCCTTCAAATCTGGGAATGCCCGAGCGGCTGCATGTGGTCTTCGTTTTATCCAAGTTACGGCACCAAATATAAGATCGTGAGTGCTTCGAACAATGCGAACGATTTGAAATTGGTGCAGGATTGAGGTCTGGACGGAAGCAGAAATCCAAGCCTTTTTTGAGGAATAATACGCCCCTGCCTTAAGATTGGGCAAGTAGAAGGTTTCGCTTGCCCGCCCCCTCCCCCTACGCCTCCGGCCTAACCCCGCCGGGGGCGTTTTTTCACATCCCCTTCATACTCAACGCCACTCGCTTCCTAGTGTAGTCAACTTCCACCACCCGCACCGTCACTTGTTGTCCCAGCGACACCACTTCCATCGGGTCGCGCACAAACTTGTCGGACAGCTGCGAGACATGTACCAAGCCGCTGTCTTTCACACCAATGTCCACAAAGGCGCCGAAGTTGGTGATGTTCGTCACAATGCCCGGCAGAATCATGCCGGGATGCAGATCGTCGAGCGAGCGAACGTTGGCAAACTCGAAGGATTTGGCAGCGCCACGCGGGTCGAGGCCGGGTTTCTCGATTTCTTTCAGGATGTCTTTGAGCGTGGGCAGGCCCACATCGCCACGGACGTATTTTTTCAGGTCAATGCTGGCGCGTTTTTCTTTATCATGCACTAAATCAACAACTTTGCAACCTAAGTCGGTGGCCATTTCTTCCAGGAGGGCATAACGTTCCGGGTGAACCGCCGTATTATCGAGCGGGTTTTTCGCTTCGCGGATGCGCAAGAACCCGGCGCATTGTTCAAAGGCTTTGTCGCCAAGGCGCGGTACTTTTTTTAGGTCAGTGCGCTTGGTGAACGCGCCGTTTTCTGCCCTAAATTCCACGATGTTTTTAGCCAACACCGGGCCCAGTCCAGAAACGTAGGTCAAAAGATGCTTGCTTGCAGTGTTCAGGTTGATGCCCACCGCGTTCACGCAACTTTCCACGGTGCGGTCGAGGCCATCTTTGAGTTGGGTTTGGTTCACATCGTGCTGGTATTGGCCCACGCCGATACTTTTTGGGTCAATTTTGACGAGTTCGGCAAGCGGGTCCATCAGCCTGCGACCAATGCTGACAGCACCGCGCACCGTGAGGTCTTCTTTCGGGAATTCTTCCCGCGCTACTTCACTGGCGGAGTAAATGGATGCCCCGGCTTCGTTGACCTGAAAAATCTCGACGGGCGTTCTGAAATTGATTTTCCTCAAGAAATCCATGGTCTCGCGCCCGGCCGTCCCATTGCCGACGGAGATGGCCTCGATGGCGTATTTTTCCACCAATTGTTCGGTTTCTGCTTGTGCTTCAAACGGATTGTGCAGAAAAATGGCCGTGTATTTGAGCAAATTGCCATTCGAGTCCAGACAAACTACCTTGCATCCTGTGCGGAATCCGGGGTCAACGCCCATCACTCTTTTCTCCCCAAGCGGGGCTGAAAGCAACAGTTGGCGCAGGTTTTCGGCAAACACGCGAATGGCCTCTGTGTCGGCTTTTTCCTTGCTTGTACCTCGAAACTCCGTTTCGATGGATGGTGCAAGCAGCCGTTTGTAACTGTCTTTCACCGCTTTACGTACCTCGTTGGCGGATTCACCATAGCCTGTGACGAATATCTTGTCCAGATCATTCACAGCCATTTCTTCCTCAGGCGCAATGCTTACCCGCAAAAACCCCTCTTCTTCGCCCCGGCGCATGGCCAGCAGACGGTGACTGGGACATTTGGCCAGCGGTTCGCTCCACTCGAAGTAGTCGCGGTATTTTGCACCTTCTTCTTCCTTGCCTTTTACCAAACGGGAGGCAATTTCAGCGCCCCGGGCAAAATGACGGCGGATTTTGTCGCGAGCCTTAAGGTCTTCGCTCACCCATTCGGCGATGATGTCGCGGGCACCTTGCAGCGCGTCTTCCACCGTGGGCACCAAGTCGGTAATGAACCGTTTAGCAAGCCCTTCTAAACCACTATTGTCTGTTTGTGAGAAAATTCGTTTTGCCAGTGGCTCCAATCCTTTTTCGATGGCCATGCTGGCGCGGGTCTTGCGCTTGGGGCGATAGGGCAGGTACAAATCTTCCAACTCGGTCATGGTGGCAGCTCTTTCAATGGCCGTTTTGAGTTCCGGCGTTAGTTTGCCTTGTTCCTGAATACTTTGCAAGATGACCTCGCGGCGTTTGTCGAGTTCCTGCATTTTCTTCCAGGCATCTTGGATATCAGCGATTTGCACCTCGTCGAGTTCACCCGTGGCCTCCTTGCGGTATCGGGCAATAAATGGTATAGTGGCGCCGCTTTCTAGCAGTTCGATGACGGCTTCGACTTTGCGGGCGGGGATATTGACTAGTGGGGCAATACGGGGAGCGTAGGACATTTATGGATGTTGGATGATAGACTTTGGACTTTGGACGTTGGACGTTGGACGGCGGCTCTCCTACACCCCCGCCTGCCGAGACTTGGCGGGCAGGAAGGCTTCGGCGGGTAAAGCGCAAAATTCCTTTTTCAGTTGGTAATGGGCCAAGACTGGGCGGAAAAAGTTATCCACAAGATTGGCTCTTAATGTCTCTTTTCAAGGTATTGTTTTTTAAAAGCTGTCTTTTTTAGCCGCTAATTGCACGAATTTACACTAAAACAAGGGAGGAAGATATATAATTCGTGAAAATTAGTGCAATTAATGGCTATCCCAATTAGGAAAATATTCGATTAAATTCTTGTTGCAAATTTAAAAACAATTTGTATTTTTATGCCCTTAAAATTATGTAACCTATGTCAAACATCAAACTTTTTGAAGAAAAACGCGTCCGTTCCATTTGGAACGAGGAGGAACAGCAATGGTATTTCAGCATCGTGGACGTAATTACCATATTGACTGAAAGTATTGACCCACTTGCCTATTGGCGCAAACTGAAAGAGCGGCTGAAAAAGGAAGGCAATGAAACCGTGACAAATTGTCACGCTTTGAAAATGGAAGCCGCTGATGGCAAAATGCGCTTCACCGACGTAGCCAATGCACAGCAATTGCTCCGCCTCATTCAGTCTGTTCCTTCACCCAAAGCCGAGCCCTTCAAGCAATGGCTCGCGCAAGTCGGCTACGAGCGGATGCAGGAGATTGAAAACCCAGAACTGGCTACCCAACGCGCCCGGGAACTGTATAAAGCCAAAGGCTATCCCGACGACTGGATTGAAAGACGGATGCGCAGCATCGCCATACGGGAAGAACTGACAGAAGAGTGGCAACAGCACGGCGTAAAAGAACAAAAGGAGTATTCCATCCTGACCGCCGAAATTGCCAAAGCAACTTTTGGAATCACACCTTCGGAACATAAAGCCGTAAAAAGTCTGGAAAGTCAAAACTTGCGTGACCACATGACCGACCTCGAATTGATATTTTCCATGCTCGGGGAGGCTGCCACCACCGAAATGGTGAAAGCAAATCACCCCATTGGGTTTGTAGAAAACAAAAAGACCGCACAGCAGGGCGGAAAAATAGCAGGAGACGCCCGCAAAGAGTTGGAGAAAAAGACTCAGAAAAACGTGGTCAGCCCGACAAACTACCTGCCGGAGAAAAAAACAAAGAAGATTGGCTGAAGCCCAATTGCCTTTTAAAAAACATCTTTAGTCTCGTCATCTTCTGGCGCTTCTTCGTCCTCGTCCAAGTTCCCGAAATAGTCATTTTCTTCGTCTTCCTGTTGCATGGCGCTGCCAGCGTTGTCCAATTCATCATCGGGAACATCGAGGTCGCCGCCTGAACCGGCACGGCGCCCGGATTCTTCATTAAGCGGATCATCGTCAAAATCGGTGTCGTCGAGATATTGATCGTTGCCGAGCAATTCGTCTTCGCCTCCGTCTTGATCAAGCTCGGGATCGCCGAGCAGGAGCAGATCTTCCTCGGTGACCTCGGCTTCGGGGTCAAGGATTTCAGATTCATCTGTTTCAAACTGCTCGGAAGACGATACCATGTTTGTGGGGGAGGGTATCCTGCGGCGTTTTTTTGTGCCGGGATCATTGGCAACGTTTGCATCAGGCCCGTTGCTGGTTTCGAGGTCTTCGTTGTGGTTCGGGCTTTTTTGATTTTCCATGACTTTGATGATGGAGGTGAAGATTGGAAAGGATAAAGATAAATGTCTTCTGCTTAATTTTCGCCTTTCAAAACAGATTTGCGAAACCCTACCTTCGCACCTCCATTTTTCAATCAAAAATCCACCCATGCATTTTTCCCGTCTCGCCCTCATAATGCTGCTCAGCGCTTCGCGTCTTTCGGCGCAAGGTTTTGAAAGCGTCTTTCCCGGTCTCAGCGGCGCAGAACTCATTGACAGCGTGGCCAGTCATTACCGCCCGAACACGGTGCTGGACTATGCCAACTCCCGCGATACGCTATACGCAAAAATCTTGGCCATTGACGACGACAGCATCCGATGCATCTACTCCGGCCACACGCTGTATCTCGATCCTACACAAGATCCAACCCAGTATATTTACCAAAACGGCGGAAGCAATGGCATGAACACCGAACACGCTTACCCACAAGGCAAAGGCGCTGCCGATGGCAATGCCCGCAGCGATATGCACCACCTGTACCCGGCCCGCATCCCCGTAAACGAAGCGCGTGGCGATTTTCCATTCGCGGACATTCCCGACGCACAGACGACGAAATGGTTTATAGGAAATCAAGTGTTGACCAGTATCCCAACGACGAATATTAACGGGTATGCAGAATTCAAAACGGGCGCTTTCGAGCCCCGAGAATCCGTGAAAGGCGACCTAGCCCGCTCGGTTTTTTACTTCTACACCATGTATCGGGCGCAAGCAAATCTGGCCGACCCAAACTATTTTGAATTGCAACGCCCCACGCTCTGCCAATGGGCTAATCAAGACCCGGCGGACTCCGCAGAACTCCGCAAGACCTGGCGCATCGCCCCCTATCAGGACGGGAAGCCAAACCCATTTGTGATAGATTGCACCTTGGCGCGCCGCTGCTGGTGTCCGGGCGTAACGCCGAATTGTCTGGTCAGCACAGATGCCCCTGCTGCGCCCTTTGAAGGCGCACTGCGTGTGTGGCCCAACCCTGCGAATGATATGCTTTTCTTTCAGGTAGAAACGGATGGCCCGGCTACCGTTGCGCTCCTGGATTTTTTAGGCAGAAGGGTGATGATCCAAGAAACCGCGAATGAAAAAGGCTTTTTCCAAATAAAAAATTTGCTGCGCGGGGTGTATGTTCTGGAAGTGCGCGCCAAAAATATGCGTCAATGCCAAAAAGTCGTGGTGGAATAAATTCCGTATTTGGAAGGCCACCTTATACTTGCCGAATCGGCAGAACTTCTATTTTTGCCGTTTTAAATCAATAAATCGCTTACATGGAGACCTCGTAGGTTTTTCAAAACCTACGAGGTCTTCTCACCAATCACCAATTCAACCAATCACCAGCCAGCAATGCTCGATCTCCTCACCCAGCTTCTCGACTTCATCCGCCACCTCGATGTCCACCTTGAAAACATCATGCGGGACTACGAATTGATGACTTACCTCATCCTCGCGCTCATCATTTTTTGCGAAACGGGGCTTGTGGTCACGCCTTTCCTGCCCGGCGATTCACTGCTGTTTGCTGCGGGCGCGATCACCGCCAAAACGGGCATCCTGAACGTTTGGCTACTGATTCCGCTCCTGTTTTTTGCGGCCATTTTGGGCGACAACACGAACTACTTTTTTGGCAAATATTTGGGCGATAAAGTGTTTACCAAAGACTATTGGTTTTTAAAACGCAAGTACATTGACAAAACACAGGAATTCTACGAGAAACATGGCGGGCGTACGCTCATTATCGCGCGGTTTGTGCCGATTGTGCGCACGTTCGCGCCTTTTGTGGCGGGTGTGGGAAAAATGGAATATCGCAAATTTATCGCGTACTGTGTGGCGGGCGGCATCCTCTGGGTATCATTGCTGACCTTGGCGGGCTACTATTTTGGACAAATCCCGATTGTGAAAGAGAATTTTGAAATCGTGGTGATTGGGATCATTTGCCTCTCGGTACTGCCGATTTTGGTAGAATTTGTGCGGGCGAAGTGGGGGAAGAAATGACGAATGACGATTTTGGATTTACGACTTCACTACGCAACCTCAATTCGTATGAATTTTTATTTTTGACAGGATGAACAGGATAGACAGGATGGTGTCGGCTTCGCCGACTGTTTAGCAGAGTCG
>JACMMM010000284.1 GCA_014379065.1 Saprospiraceae bacterium | reverse complement strand
TAGCATATACACCGCACCGAAAATAATGGTCAAGCCTGCGAGCACGCCCATCCAGAAATTGTAGTTCCAAATGCCGTTCAATAACAGGAATTCACCTGGGAAGCCATTCGTCAACGGCACAGCCACTGAACCCAGCACGATAATCATAAACAACGTGGCAAATTTTGGTGCAGACTTGGCAATGCCACCCATGTCCGCCAAAGAGCGGGTTCCGAGTCGTCGTTCCAGCAAATCCACGATAAAGAACAGGCCCACCACATTGATACCGTGGTTGAGCATTTGAATCACCCCGCCTTGTACCCCCGCTTTATTCCAGGCCAGAATTCCGGCAGCAATAAGCCCGACGTGCGCAATGGAAGAGTACGCCACCAATCGTTTGATATCCGATTGTTTCACTGCAATGATACTGGCGTACAAAATGCCAAAGACTGCAAGCGAAATGAAAATCGGGTTCAAAATATGCATGGCTTCCGGGGCCAATGGGATCATCCAGCGGATGATCCCGTAAGCGCCCATTTTGAGCATTATGCCAGAAAGCAACATTGTGCCTCCCGTGGGAGCAGTTACATAAGAGTCTGGCTGCCAGGTATGGAAGGGGAAAATGGGCATTTTTACCGCAAATGCAAGGAAGAAGCCAAGCAATACCCAGTGGGCTTGCATCGGTGTCAATTGTACCGCCACTAAATCTTCCCATGCAAAGGAATGTAAGCCGTTCACATTCGTCTGTAGGTACACCCACAGCAGCGCGATCAGCATAAACAATGAGCCGACAAAGGTGTAGATGAAGAACTTCAGCGTGATGCGAATACGGTCTTGTCCGCCCCATATCGCGCAGATGAAGTAGATCGGGATGAGTGCCAGTTCGTAGAAAACGTAGAACAACAAGCCGTCCTGTGCGAGGAAAACGCCGTTCAAAGCGCCCAGCATTAAGAGCAAAAGCGCGTAGAAGCGCGGCTCATTGTCGTAAGCCCGGCCCCAACTCGACAGAATGATAAGAGGTGCCAGCAAGTTGGTCAGCACCAACATGATCAAAGTAATGCCGTCCATGCCGAGGCTAAATGAGATGCCCGCTGAGGCCACCCAGGGCACGGAGAAGGTACAGTTCATGCCTTGGCTGTAATCGCAACAAAGGCAGTAGGCAGTAGCCGCGAGGTTGGCCAGCGCGGCAAACAGCGCGATGGAACGAGTTCCGCCGGGCCGCAGCAGGAGCAAAATCGCCGAGGCGATGAAGGGTATGAGTATGAAAATAATGGACATGAATCCTTGTTAAAAAGTCAGGTTATTCGATTTAAATTGGTTTTGTGTTCTTCTGAACAGATTGCACACGTTCTTCGAAGTCGTCAAAATCTGCTAAATCTAATTCTTTCAAAGTCTGGTAATTCTCTCTGGCTTCTTCAATAATCAATTCGAGGCTCAATTCTAATTTTTGCAGCACTTCCGTCCAGAACCTTTTTCGGAAAGGATCGGTGTGGCAGGGGCCATCCTTGCTATCGGCAAACCGAGAAGCATCCAGAATTAGCAAATCGCCTTCGTCTAAGCCCAACTTTTCAGCCTTTTCAGCCATTTGTTCCCTCAGTTCCCAATTGTCAAACCAGTGTTCACCAAAGTCGTTGTCCATCGTAAACAATCGCCCAATCCACGCATATTTCTCCCAGCCGTCCAAGCCTAAGTGTGCCGCAATGCGCTTGTATTCTTCTGTTAGTACAAAAGCATCAAGTTCATCCAAGTATTTGAATATCTTGATTTTCATTGTCAGGTCTTTTTGGAATTCTTTCAGAATGACAAAAGTTAAACCCACATCGTCAATAACACCAACACCCCCCCAAGCACCATGCCCAGCAAATAATATTCAATATTCCCGTTCTGGAGTTTTCTAAACTCTGCACCGAGCCGCTGCACCCCTGAACCTACGCCATTTACAATCCCGTCAATGCCTTGTATATCAACGTAGTAATGGAACATTTTGGACAGTTTTTCTACCGGGCGAACAAAGAGGAAATCATAAATCTCATCCACATAGAACTTGTTCGCTACCAATCGGGTGAGGCTGGATTGGGCAGTATCCGCAACGGGAAGATTTGATTTTTTCCCGTAAATGAAATACGACACTACGATGATGACGACCGCCAGCGAGGTAGTGAATATCATCAATTTCCACTCGGTGCTGTGTTCGAGGTGCATTTCGTTGAGCGGGATGACATTGGAGAACCAGTGCGCTAGCCATTGTTCGTTGCCCAGGCCCAAGAAGTGCGGCGTGTTCAAGAAACCGCCTGCAATGGAAAGCACCGCAAGAATCATGAGCGGCACGGTCATCACCTTCGGGCTTTCATGGAGATGGTGTTCTTGCTCCTGCGTGCCCCTAAATTCGCCAAAAAACGTGACATAAAGCAGTCGGCACATATAAATCGCCGTAAACATCGCACCCAATCCCGCAAAGCCCCACCACCATCCGCCGCCGTGTGCGAAAGTGAACGCGAAGATTTCGTCTTTAGAGAAAAAGCCTGCCATAAAAGGGAAACCGGCAATAGCAAAGGTTCCGATGAGGAATACCCAGAAGGTTACAGGCATCGCTTTGCGCAGGCCGCCCATTTTTCGGATGTCCTGCTCGCCGCCCATACCGTGGATCACGCTGCCTGCTGCGAGGAACAGCAGGGCTTTGAAAAAGGCGTGGGTGGTGACGTGGAAAATTGCACTGGTATACGCGCCCATGCCGAGCGCAACGAACATCAGTCCTAATTGCGAAACGGTCGAATAGGCCAAAACTTTTTTGATGTCGTTTTGCCGCAGGCCAATAATAGCTGCGAATATGCAGGTAATCACCCCGATGAGCGCCACAAAGTGCATGGCTTCGGGGGAGAGATTGTAAAGCGGATGGCAGCGGGCCACGAGGTACACGCCCGCGGTGACCATGGTGGCCGCGTGGATGAGTGCCGAAACAGGTGTGGGGCCAGCCATAGCGTCAGGCAACCAAGTGTAAAGCGGGATTTGGGCACTTTTACCCATCGCACCGATGAAGAGCAGGATACAAATCACCGTCACCACGCCCGCTTCGAGGCGGATATTGGGCAGTGCGGCAAAGATTTCAGAAAAG
>JACMMM010000283.1 GCA_014379065.1 Saprospiraceae bacterium | reverse complement strand
GGCATGAGCACAGTGACCCTTACTGCAACTGACGTAGGAGGCAATACCGGCACTTGCACGGCCCGCGTGACCATCAAGGATGTTTCTCCACCGACCATGATGTGCAAGAACCTGACCATCTTTCTGGACAATATGGGCAAGGCGAGCCTAACGGCCAACCAAGTGGATAATGGTAGTACCGACAACTGTGGCATCAGCAGCCTTAGCCTCAACAGAACCCAATTCAACTGCGGCGACATCGGTGGGCCGCAAAACATTTTCCTTACTGCCACGGACGCTTCGGGCAATTCAGCCATGTGTACATCTGTGCTTACCGTAAGGGACAACATCGTACCAACAGCAATCTGTCAGAACGTAACCGTTGCACTCGTAAATGGTCAAGCAACGGTTTTGGGGGCGGACCTGGCAGTTAACAGTACGGACAACTGTTCGGTAACCTCCTATACACCTATTGCCAAAACATACTTTGCCCAAGGGGTTTACAATTTGGCCATTACCGTCAAAGACTGGAGCGGAAATGCATCTACCTGTACTTCTGTGGTGACCGTGCTGCCGAATGGCCCGTCAGAAAAGCCCAACAACGGCAAATTCAATGTGGCGCTCTACCCTAACCCTACAGATGGGCCGCTTAACATGGAGTTTGAATTGCCTGAATCACAAGCATTTGAGCTGACTGTTTACAACCTTGCCGGCAAGTTGGTCACGCATCAAAAGGGTGCCGGCGAAAAAGGGGCGAACAATGTTTCGGTACAATTGGATAATCTAAAGCCGGGGATTTACTTTATGGAGCTGCGATCTGAGCAGTTGAAAGCGCGAAGGCGTTTGGTCTTGCAGAAATGATTAAAATTGCAGGATAGTGAACAGAGCCGCCTCAAGCTATTGGGGCGGCTCTGCTATTTTCCAACCCAGGTTTATTTATGCAGGAACGCTTTCATAATTTGTTTCCTCAATCCTTGATTTTCAAAAATACCTCTAATATTAGGCCCAAAATTGTGCTATTCAATTCAAGGTCGCCTATGACAGAAAATTCACTTTCCAAATCGGCCATTTTAATGGCTGCCATTGTAGCAATTGTACTCGTCGCCTGGGAAATCAATCTCCGAAGTAATGGGATCCATATCGCCTACGACGACGGTCCGCCTCTTTGGGCCGACAAGCGGGCGATGGTTTATGAACCGTCGGACAAGGCGGTTGTGTTCATCGGCTCTTCCCGCATCAAGTACGATCTGGATATTCCTACCTGGGAAAATATGACCAGCTGTCATGCCATACAATTGGCCGTTGAAGGCAGCTCTCCACGACCAGCCTTGGAAGACCTCGCCAACGACTCCGATTTCAAAGGGCGATTGATCGTGGACGTTACCGAGGGGCTGTTTTTTACCGACGACGAATCATCTACCCAAAAAAATGTCAAATATTTCCATGATCGTACGCCCGCACAACGGGCCAGTTTTCAACTAAACCGTGTGCTGGAATCAGGGCTTGTCTTTTTGGACAAAGACAATTTTTCATTGAACGCTCAATTGGACGCCCTCGAAATCCCGAGCAGGGAAGACGTGTTCATGATGCCGATTTTCCCCCTGGATTTTGGGCGGGTAAGTTTCGACCGACAAAACAGGATGACCGACCGTTTTGTGGCCGATACCAACATCCAAAACCGGATGAAGGACATCTGGTATTTTTTTCATAGATTTGATAAGGAAGGACCTGCAATGCCGGATAGCGCACTGACTGCCATTTTTCAAAAAGTGAAAGACGCAACGGACAAAATCAAAGCCCATGGCGGCGAAGTTTTGTTTGTTCGTACGCCCGCCACGAATTACCCCGGCGAAACAAGGTTCCCACGCGAAAAATATTGGGACGGGTTGTTGGCTTTTACCCAATGCCCCGGTATTCACTACGCCGACTATCCAGGTATGAATCATCTGGTTTGCCCCGAAATGTCTCACTTAACGCCTAAGGATGCCGTGACCTTCACAAAGCAGTTCATCGAGATTTTGGAGAAAGAGAAGGGCTGGAAATTTTCGGATAGACATTTTTAGCCACTAATTGCACTAATTTACACGAATTTGAAGCGTGTTGTCATTCGTGTAAATTAGTGCAATTCGTGGCAAACTAATTCCCTAACCTAACATGGTATTCAACTCCTACACCTTCCTGGCATTTTTTGCCATAATACTGGTCTTGCACAATTTACCATTGTCTTGGACAACCAAAAAGGTAAATCTATTATTGGCTAGTTATATTTTTTACGCCGCCTGGAATCCGCCGTTTATCTTGTTGTTGTGGCTATCTACCGTGGTTGATTTCTATGTCGGCAGAGCGCTGTTCACACAAGAGAATCCGCATAAGAAAAAATTGCTTCTGGTAATCAGCCTGATCGGCAATCTTGGCATGTTGTGTTTCTTCAAATACGGCACTTTTTTGCTCGACAATTTTGTGCTGTTGGTCAATGCCTTCAGTCTGGATTACCATCCGGCAAAACCCAATATTATTTTGCCAGCGGGTATTTCATTTTATACGTTTACAACCTTGTGCTATACGATTGACATGTATCACAAGAAGAGCGAGCCGGTAAAATCTATGCTGGATTTCTCGCTGTTTGTTACGTTTTTCCCGCATCTGGTGGCAGGACCGATTGTACGCCCGCCACAATTGGTGCCGCAGTTTGAAACGCCACGAACCGCCAATACCAAACAGTTGATGGACGGCTTGTTCCTGCTGTCCTTGGGCTTGTTCATGAAAGTCGTTCTGGCCGACGGGATGTTGGCTGGCACAGCAGATTCCGTGTTCGGCACCACGGATGTATTGCCCGCGCTGGACGCTTGGGCGGGTGTGCTGGCTTTTTCAGGCCAGATATTTTTTGATTTTGCCGGGTATTCGACCTGTGCTGTTGGGGTAGCGCTCTGTCTTGGTTTTGTGCTGCC
>JACMMM010000282.1 GCA_014379065.1 Saprospiraceae bacterium | reverse complement strand
TTGGACATTGGACGTTGGATTCTGGACATTGGATTTTGGACGTCGGACATTTCTCCATGCCGACAGGCCGGATAGCCAAGATCTGTACGTCCAATGTCCAATGTCTAATGTCCAGAATCCAAGGTACAAACGTCCATTACCGGATCAAAATCGCTCCATCCGTTTGCCCGTTTGCCAAGGTCATTTGGACACGGTAGGCCATTGGCATGTCGTTTATTTGATTCATAATCAATACTTTCGACGGCCCTTCTGGCAAAATTCCTGTTTGCAACGACTTTACTTTTTTGCCTGAAAAATCAAAAATGTCGAACCGGACTGTCGAGGATTCGGTGAGCTCGATTTCGGCAAAAACGGCATCCTTGGCGGGGTTCGGAAAAAGCCTAAAATGTGCCACGCGGGCATTTGGTTCCTGAATAGCTAAACTGCCGGGGTTCTCAAAAAGAATCAGCAGGTCGTCCGTCTCGTCCGTACCTGTGATGTCGAGATCGCCATCGCCATCCCGGTCGTGCAATACAGCGCAGGAGGCGTTTGCAGCGGCTGGGAGGATGTCAACTTGCGTGAAATTTCCTGTGCCGTCGTTTTCAAATACCGAATAGTTGTTGCTGCTGTAACTACTCGTCACAAGGTCTATATCGCCGTCGCCGTCAAGATCCCCCGCATCAATAGCAAGTGGGAAGTCATGGTCAGCGGCCACCAGCGTTACAGCCGCAGACAGCCCGCCTTGGCCGTCGCCAAAAATAACCACCGTTTTGTCAGTCTCTGAATTAGCCGAAGCAGCATCTGCAAAACCATCTCCATTAAAATCGCCTGCGCACATCATCCATGGGGTTCCATTAACAGGCATTTCGGAAGAAAAAGAAAAATTGCCAATGCCATCACCCAGGTAAAGCGCAATTTTTTGGTCGTTGTAAAACCCCAGGAAAAAGTCGGCGATGCCGTCATTGTTTGCGTCGGCCAGCGCGAGGGCGCTTTCGCCGTTGCCGGACGGATTAAAGGTGCTGATCGTAAATGTGCCATCTCCTTGGTTTTCAAGGCGATTCATTGTACCATCGTCGCGGTTTGCGGTGAGGATATCATCATCGCCGTCGAAGTCAAAATCGCCCACGACTACGGCACGGGTTGCGTTCCCTGTTGTGTATTTGTCCATGTGGGAGAA
Organism: Saprospiraceae bacterium; assembly: GCA_014379065.1. Lineage (GTDB taxonomy): Bacteria > Bacteroidota > Bacteroidia > Chitinophagales > Saprospiraceae > M3007. The sequence continues at coordinate 4,444 of JACMMM010000282.1, read as the reverse complement.
CCCGCCGAGGCCATCGCCAAATAGCACCCGGGTCTCGTTGTGGTGAGCAGTTGTTACCACGAGGTCAATCTCGCCATCATTGTTAAAATCTGCTGCTTCGTTGGGGCTGGCCGTGCCAGTGCCCATGACGATGGGCGCACTGGTAACAGGGAAATGCCCTGTGCCATCGTTCAGCAAAATGCGGAGGTCGTCGGAGTGCTCGTTGACGGCTACTAGGTCGCTGTGCCCGTCATTGTTGAGGTCGCCAGCGTAGGCACCATAGGTTTCAATCCAGGTTTCAGAGGGCAGGCGGAGCGGAATGACCTCGACTTGGTTTTGCTTTAAAGAGCCGGGGGCAGTTTTTATAATGTATTGCCAAAAATGGCCTTTTTCAAGGGGTGGGCCGAGGGCAGAACGGAGTTTTTTATTGACTGAAACCGTGACCAATTCCCCCGCAAAAAACGGCGCGGTGGGGCTGAAAACAATGCGCTTGTAACCATCTTCCATTGTAAAACTGCCCGCTGCCGGGCCTGACCAACGACCAAAAACCCGAACCGATGTGGAGGAAACAGAACTGGGATCGAGCGGGGCATCGAATTGAATGACAATGTTTTGTGAAGGGGATACTGCACCGGCCATGTTTGCGGGGGATATGTTTAGGACTTGGGGGGATTGGGCGTAGGTTCCTATGGAATGACAAAGGAGAGCGAGGAGGAAGAGTGTACGCATGGGTGGATGGGAAATTTGTTTATTGCAAAGATGGGGGTTATATAAGTGGTTGGGAAGCAATTTGGGGAGTTGAGTACCTTTGGGATTTGTTTTGTTAATTTTCGCGTTACCACCCAACTTCCCGAAAGTTCAAAACTTTCGGGAAGTTCATTCTCTCTTCCGCCCTTGACCTTCCACCTTCTCCATACCGACCCCCACTCCCGCGCCCGTGCCGCCCAAATCGAAACCGATCACGGCACGATCAATACCCCCATTTTTATGCCTGTTGGCACGGCGGCCACCGTAAAAGCCGTACACCAGCACGAGCTCCGCGACGATATTGGAAGCCCCTAATCCCAAACCCATTATCTTTGCCCAATAAAAAAACAGCGTCATGTCTTCCCTCAACGTCCCGCTCACCAATGCCCAACTCGAAGTAGTGCAATTGTTTAGCCTCAACCTCTCTGAGGAAGAGTTGCAAGAATTGAAACGTCTGCTGATCGCATACAAAGCCGCTCGCCTATTCCGCAAAGCTGACGAGGTGTGGGAGGCTAAAGGTTGGACGCAGGATACCATGGACCAATTCCTGCAAACCCATTTGCGTACTCCTTACAAATCGCAGCAGGCATTCCTCGCAAAAAAAAGCGCTGACCAATCGTGAAGGTAGTGCTGGACACCAATGTGCTTCTAGTGGCGATTTCTCCAAAATCAAAGAATCGCTGGCTCTTCGATGCGCTACTCAATGGCAACTACACTTTATGCGTCACTTCTGACATTCTGGATGAATATGCCGAGATAATCGAACGTGAAATGGGTGCTGAGGTGGCAGATATGACCCTCGATTTGTTGCTTATGTTGCCCAATATTCAGTTGATCCACAAGTACTTCTTCTGGCAATTAATTGAGCACGATCCTGACGACAACAAATTTGTGGACTGTGCTATTGCCGCGAGTGCTCAGTACCTCGTCTCGGAAGATCGTCATTTTCAAGTTCTTAAAAAGTACGGCTATTTGGGCATCGCGTTGGTCAAGTTGGAAGAATTCAGAGGAGTTTTGAATATCGCCAATTTGGCCTAAATCCAGATGTCACCATAAGTATTCGGGTGCAGTAGCCGGATTTAATCGGCAAAATCTTCTTGCTTTATCCAATTGGTGAATCACTGATTCACTATTTGAGTGACCTGAAATTTGCTCAAAAAACCACTGTGATTCATACTTGAAAAATGAATTTTTCCCTCCTCCATACCGACCCCCACTCCCGCGCCCGCGCCGGCCAAATCGAAACCGACCACGGCACGATCAATACCCCCATTTTCATGCCGGTCGGAACGGCAGCGACCGTAAAAGCCGTACACCAGCACGAGCTCCGCGACGATATCCGCGCTCAAATCTGCTTGGGCAATACTTACCACCTCTACCTCCGCCCGGGTTTGGATGTGATTCGTGCAGCAGGTGGAATCCATGGATTCAATGGCTGGCAAGGTCCCGTGTTGACCGACAGCGGCGGCTACCAGGTTTATTCGCTTGCCCATCGGCGGAAGATCAAAGAGGAAGGCGTAACCTTTCAAAGCCATATTGACGGCTCAAAACACGTTTTCACGCCTGAAAATGTAATGGACATCCAGCGTATCATCGGGGCCGACATTATTATGGCCTTTGATGAGTGTACGCCCTACCCCTGCGATTTCAAGTACGCCGAAAAATCGCTGGGACTCACGCACCGCTGGCTAGAACGCTGCATCGAACGATTTGATAGCACAGAACCGATTTACGGTCATAAGCAGACATTTTTCCCCATCGTACAAGGCAGCACCTACCCCGAGCTGCGAAAAGTTTCTGCCGAAACCATCGCCGCGCACGGGCGCGAGGGCAACGCCATCGGCGGGCTCTCGGTAGGCGAACCCGCCGAAGAAATGTACGCCATGACTGAATTGGTAACGGAGATCCTGCCAAAGGATAAACCCCGCTACCTCATGGGTGTGGGTACCCCCGAAAATATTTTGGAAGGGATCGCTCGCGGTATTGATATGTTTGACTGCGTGCTGCCCACCCGCAACGCCCGGCACGGGATGCTGTATACTTCGGAAGGCATCATCAACATCCGAAACCAAAAATGGCAAACAGATTTTTCGCCGATTGATCCGGCCAGCACGGTACACACAAGCCGCACCCATTCAAGGGCCTACCTGCGCCACCTTTTTGTTTGCAACGAAATTTTGGGGATGCAACTCGCTACCCTTCAAAATCTCAGCTTTTATCTTTGGCTGGTCGGAGAAGCCCGCGCCCACATTCTTGACGGCACGTTTTTGATCTGGAAAAACGAGATGGTGAAGAAGGTGAGCCAACGGCTTTGATTGATTCGATTGGGGGGATTGATCGATTGATTCGATTGAGTGGTTTACCAATCGCATAATCGAATCAATCGATCAATCCCCCCAATCGAATCAATCAAAGCAGCGTTTTCAAAAGTTAAAACCTCTTATTTGCCAAGCACCTTAACACAAATCAAAAAATACGTGGAAATGGCTGTCGTTCAGGCCGGGTGCTGCAAGTACTGAAACGTCCTGAATCTTTGAATTTTGATATCCCATTTGAAGCACATCCCTTCAAATCAACAACAAACTCGGCGTGGCTAGTTAAATTTTTTTCCTAGACAGCAAGAAAGTTTGGGAAAAACCTACCTTCGCCCACCCGACCTAAATCTAATTGGCTTTTTATATCTCCTTCATTTGTCGTTTTTCAACCAAACCACAGGTCTTGTCTTGATTATGAAAAAAACTACTCTACACATTCTTACACTGTGCTTCGTGATGTTCGCGGCAATAGCACAAGCCCAAGACATCCATTTTTCACAGTTCTACCAAAGTCCGCTCAACCTTAACCCGGCCATGACCGGCGTTATGAACTGCAACCACCGGATGGTAGCCAACTATCGCAACCAATGGGCCTCCATCCTGAAAAATCGTGCCTACAACACGTATTCTGCCTCTTACGATCAGAAACTGCCTGTTGGCCGCTATGATTATTTTGGAGTAGGCGGCACGCTCTGGGGCGACAAGGCTGGCACGTCTGAATTTGCCACCATTCAAGCCCGTCTTTCCGGCTCTTATGCCAAAAAAATGGGTGGTTACCGCAAAAAGGCGCACTACCTTGTGTTCGGTGCCGACATCGGCCTGAGCAACCGCAGCATCAAAAGCTACAACCTCCAATGGCCCAGCCAACACGATGGCAATGGCGGTCATGATCCAAACCTAGCCGGTGAAGTCATTGGCGACCCTAGTTTCCTTTTCGCCGATATGTCTGCAGGTGTGCTGTGGTTCAGCGTTTTCAGCAAAGAATCTAACTTCTACTTTGGAGGTGCTTTCAGCCACTTGAACCGCGCCAACCAATCGTTTGAGGGTGCTAACATTCCGCTTTACAGCAAATTCACCTTCCATGCAGGTGGTGAGTTTATGCCTGCGCAGAAGTTCGGCCTCAGCCCCGGCGTGGTCACCTTCTTCCAAGGCCCATCTTGGCAGGTGAACGTGGGTAACTCGTTCAAGTTCCTGCTTGGCAACAGCCGTCGGTACAACCAAGCCTTCCAATTTGGTCTCTGGGCACGCCTCGCCAACAAACTCAACGACAAAAAGCTGATGGATGCTATCATCGTAAGCACCCGCTTCGACTACGAGCAGTTCAACATCGGCTTCAGCTACGACATCAACACTTCGAGCCTGTTCACGGCCACCAACGGTAATGGTGCGTTCGAGTTCTCGCT
>JACMMM010000281.1 GCA_014379065.1 Saprospiraceae bacterium | reverse complement strand
TCTACCACGGCATACAGCATGCCCGGTATTTTCTTATCCAGGCCGAATACGGCGGTACCATTTGTTTTTAGCGGGGTATCCTGGCGGCGAAGCGGCTTCCCAATCAATTTGTACTCCGAACGGGCTTTGAGTTTGACCTCTTTGGGTGCTTCCAGTTTGGAGGCGTCGAGTACCAGCTCTCCGTAATGAAATTTTCTGCCAGATGGCCGGTGTATGACATGCCCTGCTTCTGCATAACATTCTGTTTTGGGAACGCCCCATTTCTTGCTGGCTGCCTCTATCAGCATTTCTCGGGCGGATGCGCCCAAGTTCAATAAATTCTTGTACGAGTTGCGAACCGTCGAGCTGCCGCCTGTCACCTGATTGCCGTATTTTTTATCGCCTATTGCAAAGAGGATCTCCACCTCATCTAAATTCACTTCCAATTCTTCTGCAATGATCTGCGGAATGGCTTGATACGCCCCTTGACCCATTTCAGCGCGATGACTGAAAATGGTGACTTTGCCCAAAGTGTCAATGCGTATCCATGCATTGAGTTCTACCGCTGTGGTTTCGGCTACTGGGTTTAAAATTTTAACGACCCCGGCGCTTGCAGGAAAATAGTAACCCAGGCAGAGGGCTGTTCCTGTCAAGCCGGAAGCTTGGAGGAATTTCCTTCTGGATAATGTCTTAGTGTCCATAATTGGCGATAAAACTAAATGAATGGAAAAATGTCCAATAGTCCAATAGAAAATTACTTCGGACTGGGAGCATAAGCCCCATTTTTAATCCAGGTAACCCATGCTTTTGCAAATGCCTCGTGACTCATCGGCGGAAGCGAACGACCCTCGCCCGGATTCCAGGCAGCCAGCACCAATGCGTCCGTTGCATGTGCAATCAACTGTTCTTTCGACTTATGCCCGTTTTGCTCGGGATCTATCAATTGTTTGGCCAATTGATGGGGCGTTCTGCCCTGAAAAACCATTTTCATATCCGCCGGCGGCAAATGCCAATTTGGATGGCCGGGGGGAGTATGCAATCCAGGGGTATTGGTAGCTTGATGGCAATTTGCACATTTCATGGCAGTGACACCTTTCCCGTCTTTGCCCCTTTGGGGAGACATTGTATGCAAATGGCTGTCGTCCCCCTGAAGTGGTACATCTCCAGAAGGATGGCAATTCATACATCTGGGGCTCATCAAAACGGTATATACCTGCATAAAGGCTTTCACTGATTTGATGCTATCGTTTTTGATCGCTTCAGATGTGTCGTTTTCAGTGAAACCGTTATGGTCTTTTGAGGCAGAAGCCATCCCTGTAATTACAGAAACAATGATCACCAGAACAGCGATCATTTTTATGGGCAAAAAATTCGGTGTTTTAATTGCTGAATGCTGTTCCATAAGCTATGGCGCGTTTAATTTTGGCGAACGTTTACGAAAACCTTGACGGTTTGGTAAACGTTCGCCAGTACAATATGCTGAAGGCGTAGAGATTTTATTCCTTCTTACTTCCCGCACGCTGCATCTCGGCAGCCATGTGTATTCCTTTGCGAATACGCAGATAAGTGCCGCAGCGGCAAATATTACCCCCCATAGCGTCGTCAATATCCTGATCGCTAGGATTTGGGTTTTCCCGCAGCAGCACCGCTGCCGACATGATCTGACCAGAGTGGCAATATCCACATTGCGGCACGTCAATTTCCTGCCAGGCCAGTTGAAGCGGGTGGTTGTTCTTTTCCGACAAACCTTCGATCGTCACGACCTTTTGCCCTTCGGCGCGGCTCACCCGGGTAACGCAGGAACGCACGGCTTCCCCGTTCAGGTGAACCACACAGGCGCCACATTGGGCTACCCCGCAGCCATATTTTGTTCCCGTGAGACCGATGATATCCCTGATCACCCATAACAAGGGCATATCAGGATCTGCATCCACCTGATACGCTTTCTGATTGATATTTAATGAAATCATGCGCAAATGATTGGGAGATGTGATGATTGTAGGTGACAGAAGTGACACTTTTTTAAAAAGTGTCACTTCTTCGACGTTACAAAAGTATTTTATTTTGACGGGCAGTCGCTTACGAATTTCAAATCATTTGTTACAAAATTCAAAGATGGGGTGTAGTGGTTTGGGATGAACTACTCCACCCTCTGGACAGAGTCAGGTTTGCAGTCGTAATTATGCAAAGCATTAATTCGCTTTCGTCATTGGTTCACTTAGAAACTTACTTATCATTGATGCGGTCGCAGAAATAAAAATTGTGTCTTGTGGTGTTGTTATTTCTCCGATGTATTCGCCATGTCCGCCGGGAAGTATTGCAAGTCGTGAATTGGAGAGTAAGCGGTGCATTTCAGCCGCATGTTCAGGAGTAACTACGTCTCTGTCGCCAATGATAATTAAAGCAGGAGCTTTGATTGATTTCATTTGTTCGTCTGAAATGTTTGGAAACGATTGCATTCTTGCAACATCTCTTTCATACATTCGGTGAAGTGCGTTGGTGTCCACGTTTATTTTCAGAAAAGCATCTTTGTAGATTTGTGGCATACCTTCAAATGTCGGTTTGTTCATCATTTCCCAAAACCAGTCGGGGGCACCTGACTTTTTATAAAAAGTAGAGGCAACAACTATTTTGTTAGTCAATTCAGGATGTCGGATGGCAAACTGAAGTGTTGTGCTAGCTCCGTTGCTGAAACCAAAAATATCTGCTTTTTCAATATTGAGTTGTTTCAACAGCGCGGCAATGTCATCTGCATCTTGCTCAAATGTCAACAGCCTGTCAATGTCAGCCGTATGTCCGTGGGCTTGCATTTCTACCGCAATGACTTTATGCGTATTGGCAAATAAAGATAAAACCCTGCCGAAAGTTGTCTGAATAGTAGAACCGCCTCCATGAATTAAAACCAGCGGCGTTCCTGTCCCGTGCATTTCGTAATACATTTTTAGCCCGTTTACAGTCGCATACCCGCTTACGCTGTCCTGTTTGGTTGCGTTGGCTGTTGTTGTTTGAGTGGTCATTTTATTGCCAAAGTTGTTACAGCTTACAATCGTCCAAGCTGTCATTATTAATAAAATTGTAGCTTTTGTCATTTGTCAAAGTTAATTTCTTTTATATTTTTTAAAGAATTGTTGAAGCAGGTCACCTCAGTAAAACCCCAAACCATTTTTCTTCAAACCTTCCCAATCTCAAACGGCATCCTCCTAATCCTCACCTCCGTAGCCGCAAAAATAGCATTAACCAACGCCGGCACAAAAGGCGGCGATCCCTGGCTCTCCCACCCCTTTCACTTTCCCGCCTTCGGCAAGGATGCCTACTTCAAGGTCTCTCAATCCACAAAAATCCCGTTGCTTTGCGTCTTAGCAACGCAAAAATGGCCTACCGCAACGCCCCCATCAACCCCATCCTACGCCTGATTTATGCCTGGCTCCGACTCACGACCTGGGTAGGAATATCCCTTTTTTATCGCCGCCGCCTCGTGCTGGGGCGCGAACATTTGCGCTTTGACGGGCCAGCCATTGTCGTTTCAAACCACCCCAGCACCCTGATGGATCCACTCAATGTGGGTCTCAACATCCGGCAGGAGATGTTTTTCCTTGCAAACTACGGATTGTTTAAAAATCCTGTGAGCAAGTGGATCCTCACCCGGCTATTCTGTATCCCGGTCAAACGAAAAGAAGACGTGGCCGAGGGCGAGGCCCGAGACAACGATGCTGCATTTGAAGCCTCGTTCCAGCACTTGGAGAAAAACGGCCTGCTCTACATCGCCGCCGAGGGCGTGAGCTGGATGGATCGCTACGTGCGCCCTTTTAAGACCGGCACCGCCCGCATTGCCTTTGGCGCGGAACGCCGGAACAACTGGCAACTTGGCGTGAAAATCATCCCTGTTGGTGTCAGTTACGACGCGCCCAGACTTTTCCGCAACCGGACCACGGTGGAATATGGTGCTCCTATCTTCCCTGCCCCTTGGGCAGAAGCCGATCAACAAGACCATGAGAAAGCCGTGGATGACTTCACAGCAGAAATTCGAAGCCGTGTAAGTGCGCTCACACTAGACTCCGGCAGCGAGGAAGGCGAAGCCTTTGTGAACCAAACAGAAATCATAGTTCGAAATGCCCGCTTGGGTTTTTCAGAACCCGAGGAGTATCTTTTTCTGAAAAGTTTTCTGGCTAAAAATATCCATAACGAGCGGTTAAAGGCCCAAATCGCCGACTATTTTGCTGAGCTCCAAAAAGCAAATCTGACAGATGCCGGGCTGTCCAATATCCACCCTCCTACGGCAAGCCTACGGCGGGTAAAACGTCCAATATCCAACGTCCAAAGTCCAATATCCCTCGTCCTCCTTGCGCCATTTTTCCTTTTGGGCTACGGATTCTGGTTCTTGCCCTGCTATCTGCCCTGGCTGCTCTGCAAACGCCTGAAACTTTACCCCGGCTACGACAGCAATGTCAAGATGTTGGCCGGGCTTTTTACCTTTCCACCTGCGCTCTGGGGCGGTTGGAAACTCGCTTTTTGGCTTTTCGGGAGCAGTCTTTGGGCTTGGGTTTCATTGGTTGTGCTGGTGCTTTGCGGTTATTTGGCAGAGGTTTTTATGGATATTGCCCAACGTTGGTGGGAAGAACGGGCGGCACGTGTTTTTCAAAAACAGAACCCGGAAGCATGGCAGATCTTTTCCAAAAAGCGAGACGAAATTTTAAAAGCAATGTTCACTGGAAAGGATAATAAAACCGCGTAGCGGTGGCATTTTGGTAGCCCGAAGGGCGTTTTGGGGATAAGAACCGTATAGCGGTGACATTATTACGTCGTCAAAATGTCACGGCAAAGCGGTTCTGAAAAAATGCAACGCTGACGCTACCAAAATGCCGCCGCTATGCGGCTGGAATTACCCAATCACTTCATTTTGGCATGTACACTATCGAACAACTCCGCGCCGACACTCCGGCATGTGCTCACAAAATCCATCTCAACAACGCCGGGGCAAGCCTTCCACCTGCACCCGTGCTTGCTGCCGTGTACCGCCATCTTAAACTTGAATCGGAAATAGGCGGCTATGAAGCGGCGGATGCCATGGCTGGCGAAGTGGCTGGCTTTTATGCATCCGTAGCGCAATTGCTTCATGCCCAGTCCCGCAATATCGCTTTCGCAGCCAGTGCCACCGATGCTTATGCGAAAGCGCTCAGCACCCTCCCATGGCAAACTGGCGACGTGATTCTGACCACGGAAAATGATTATTCCTCCAATCAAATCGCCTTCCTCTCCCTTCAAAAACGCCTCGGCGTCCGGCTGATCCGGGCACGTGACCTTGCTTCCGGTGGCGTGGATGTGGATGATTTTGAACGCCTTATACACCGGCACCGCCCAAGACTTGCTGCCGTGACCCATGTGCCAACCAACAGCGGCCTGGTGCAGCCCGTGGAGGCCATTGGCAAAATCTGCGGCGAACAGCAAGTATGGTATCTCGTAGATGCCTGCCAGTCAGCAGGACAAATGGATTTGGATGTATCACGCATCGGCTGCGATTTCTTGACGGCTACGATGCGCAAATACCTGCGCGGGCCGCGTGGCGCGGGGTTTTTGTTTGCCTCTGACCGGGTACTGGAAGCCGGGCTGGAATTGTTGCTGCCCGATATGCGCAGTGCCGACTGGACTGGGGCCGACGACTACAAAACTGCAAATACAGCCCGGAGATTTGAATATTGGGAAATGCCAATCGCGTTACTGCTGGGTAGCAAGGCAGCGGTGGATTATGCCCTTGAAGTCGGTTTGGATTTTGCAAAAACGCGCATCAACCAACTTGCCGATCTTACACGAGAACTGCTCTCAGAAATGCCGGGAGTCCGGGTTTTGGATGAGGGCGCGCATTTGTGCGGTATCGTAACTGCCCATGCAAATCATTGGGAACCAAAGGCTTTGATGGCAAAACTCCAAACTGCAAACATTAATTGCCGCATTTCATCCCAGTTGGTTGCGCAGATTGATTTTCCCAGAAAAGGCGTGGATTGGGCCTTGCGCGTGTCGCCGCATTATTACAATACGGAAGAAGAGATTGGGCGTTTGATGGAAGTCTTGCAGGCGTAAAATCAAGATCCTTTTTCACCATAAAGCCACTCCAAACTATTTTTGAAAAACACCCGTTCCAAAGTCTCCCCTGACAATCCCATTTCTTCTATAAATCTCCCAATTTCCAAATCTCCCAAAGGGAACGGATAGTCCGTGCCGAGGCAAACTTTTTCTTCGCCTACTACCTCTAAAATATAGCGCAATAATTGCTCGTCGTGCGTAGCCGAGTCGTACCAAAACCGCCGTAAATACGCCCTCGGCGACACAGGATTGTCCACCGCCACCAAATCGGGTCGGCAGTTGAAACCGTGCTCAATGCGCCCAATAGTTGGCACAAACGAACCGCCTGAATGGGCCAGGCACACGCGCAATTTGGGCAACCGCTCCATCACCCCTCCAAAAATGAGCGAACAGGCGGCCCGACTGGTTTCGGCGGGCATCCCCACGAGCCAGGGAAGCCAGTATTTGCGCATATCCGCTTCGCCCATCATTTCCCAAGGATGCACGAAAACAGCCATGTCGAGCCGTTGACAGGCCTCAAAAATGGGGAAGAATTGGGCCTCACTCAGGTTCTTTTGGTTTACGTTGGAGCCAATCTGAACGCCCGGAAAACCAAGTCCGTGCAAGCGCTCCAATTCTCGGATAGCCAAATCGGTATCTTGCATCGGGATGGTTCCAAGCGCGATGTAATGTTCCGGAAAATCGTCCACCACACCCGCCAGATGGTCATTGAGGTACATTGATAGGTCGAGGCAATCGGTGGGCTTGGCCCAATAACTGAACATGACCGGGATGGTACAAACCACTTGCACAGGGGTGCGAAAATGCGCGTATTCAGCTATCCGAACCTGTGGATCCCAGCAGTTGGACGCGATTTCTCGGAAAAAGGTATCGCCTTTCATCATCCGCGCAAAACCCGGGATGTGGTGTTCCAGGTGGATAAATTCCCCATAGCCGAACTTCTCCGCAAAATTGGGCAGCCGTTCGGGCAGGAGGTGGGTGTGCATGTCTATCTTTTTCATCGGAGCAATGATAAGAAAGAGTCCAATGTCCTAAGTCCAAATATCCAAAGTCTTTTTCTTCGTCTTTTGGCGACAAGGCGCTTTTCATCTGTTTTGCGCCCCGTTACTATCAATACCTTTGTAGATTCAAAAATGAAATTTACATGAAAAAACTGTTTCTCGCACTGACATTCAGTGCTTTTGCGCTGAATATTTGTCAGGGCCAATCCAACTCGAAATTCACTTTTCTAGGCCATTGGGACGACGATGC
>JACMMM010000280.1 GCA_014379065.1 Saprospiraceae bacterium | reverse complement strand
TGGACAGGATTTACAGGATGGACAGGATTTCTATATCCATCATCTGCTCTAAAATCCTGTTCATTCTGTAAATCCTGTCAAAAAAATTTTGCCTAAAACAACGTCCCCTCCTTCCTCGGCGGCACCGCCCCAATATGCTTGTAAGCCTTCTCCGTAGCCGTGCGCCCACGCGGCGTGCGCTGGATGAAACCCTCCATAATAAGGAAAGGCTCATGTACTTCTTCAATGGTACCGGCCTCTTCACCCACCGCCGTAGCAATGGTGGTAAGGCCCACTGGCCCGCCTTTGAATTTGTGAATAATGGTAGTCAGAATGCGGATATCCATATCATCCAGTCCCGATTCGTCCACATCCAGGGCAGCAAGGCCGTAGCGCGCAATCTCCAAATTTATAGAACCATCGCCTTTGATTTGGGCGAAATCCCGGATGCGACGCAGCAAGGCATTCGCGATACGCGGCGTACCACGGCTGCGGCGGGCAATCTCGTAAGCTCCTTCGTCGGCAATCGGTATTTCTAAAATGGCTGCCGAGCGGTGCAGGATACGTTCAAGGGTGGGCACATCGTAGTAATCAAGGTGACAAGTGATACCAAACCGAGCGCGGAGCGGCGAGGTCAGCAGGCCCATACGGGTCGTGGCACCGATGAGCGTGAAGGGGTTGAGCGTGATCTGAATGCTGCGGGCATTGGGGCCGGAATCTATCATAAGGTCAATTCGGTAATCCTCCATAGCCGAGTAGAGGTATTCTTCCACCACCGTGTTGAGGCGATGGATTTCATCAATGAACAGCACATCGCCCGGCTCCAGGTTGGTGAGCAGGCCTGCGAGGTCGCCGGGTTTTTCGAGCACCGGGCCGGAGGTCAATTTTAAGCTTGCCCCTATTTCATTCGTAATAATATGCGACAAGGTGGTTTTGCCCAGTCCCGGTGGTCCATGCAGCAGGACGTGGTCGAGCGCATCGCCGCGTTGCTTGGCCGCTTGAATGAAGACTTGTAGGTTGTCCACAATCTTGCGCTGACCGCTGAACTCTTCGAGGAGTTTCGGGCGCAGGGCTTTTTCGACGACTTTATCTTCGTTGGCAGCAGGTTCGTTTGCGAGTGTTTTTGACAAAATTGACTTTTGGCTATTGACAGTTGACTATTGACCGTTGACTGTGTCGTTGATCTTGAAATACTCCGCAAAATTCAAATATTTTGTTTTGAAATAAAAATAAATCTACGCAAAACGAACCGTGGGATCAAAATGCGCTTATACAGTGGTGTTTAATTGCACCAATTAACCAGTCACCTATCCACCAGTCACCAATTTACCCGCCATAGCCACAGCGAAGGCGGGTCACCATTGCACCAGTCACCACCCTACCTTTGCCCCATGGAAGTTTTACCTACAGCCAATTTTCAACCCGATATCGTAGTGGCCGGACTCCGGCTTGGCGAACCGATGATTGCACTGACCTCGCTTTTGGTTGCGTTGTTCTGTTTTTATGCTTGGAATAGGTTAGGCCACACGACCGAGCGGGACGACGCTTTGCGGCTTTCACGCATTTTTTTCTTCTTGATGGGGCTTTCCACCTTGATTGGAGCCGTTGTTGGGCACCTCTTTTTGTATTGTCTACCCTTCGTTTTTAAGGCGCCCGGATGGTTACTTAGTATGGTAGCGGTTTCTGCGTTTGAGCAGGGTTCGATTGCCCGGGCGAGGCCTTTTATCGGAGCAGGGTGGGGTAGGGCACTGAGTTGGGTAAACATGTTGGAACTGACGCTGGCACTTTGTTTTGTGACTGCCACGCTTTGGTTTCCAGGAGTTGAAATCCATTCAGCATTTGGCCTGTTGTGTATCGTCGCGCCGCTGGAAGCATGGCTGTTTTTCAAAACCAAACTTCCCGGCAGCCGCTATATTTTGCTGGGTATTTTATTTCTGGTGGGAAGTGTTGGGATACACATCATGAAATTATCACTGAGCGTTTGGTTTTGTTATTTCGATCTGGCCCATCTGATGATGTGTGGTGCATTCTGGTGCTTTATGTTGGGAGCTGAGGCAAAAAAGGTCGAAGCAGATATTGTCAGTATTGGCTAAGATCGGCATCTTTATGATAGTATTTCCAGAGCAGACTTACTTTTGGCCCATGATAAAAAAAGCCTTTTTGCTTGCCTTGTATTGGGCCTTTGCCAATCTCCTTTTTGCACAGCACTCAAACATTTTAATTGCTACGGACCATTCTCCTAATGAGCCTTCCATTTGCATTAATCCAAAGAATACCAATGAGTTGGTAGCTGGGGCCAACCTTAACAATGTGTACTATTCGCACGACGCTGGTGCCAGTTGGACACGCACGCCCGTTTCTTGCCCTTGGGGCATTTGGGGCGACCCGGCCATGGGGGTAGACACAAGCGGCGCGTTTTATTTCCTGCACCTCTCCAACCCGCCCAATGGTGGGGGGAATTGGATTGACCGAATTGTTATTCAAAAAAGCACCGATGCCGGAGTCAACTGGTCCAGCGGAGTATATACCGGCCTTAACGGCACGAAAGCACAAGACAAAGAATGGATGGCGGTAGACCCGGCCACCAATGCCATGTACGTCACTTGGACGCAGTTTGACAAATATGGGACGAGCAACCCTGCCGATAGTTCTATCATCCTTTTTTCAAAAAGCACCGACGGCGGCCTGACATGGACGGCTGCCAAGCGGATCAACAAACTGGCTGGCGACTGTATAGACAGCGACGACACCGCCGAAGGCGCAGTACCTTGTGTTGGCCCTAATGGTGAAATATATGTGGTGTGGTCAAACCGCGATAAATTGTGGTTTGACCGATCATTGGACGGTGGGGAAACCTGGCTGGCCGAAGATATTTTGTTGGCCGAACAGCCGACTGGCTGGGACTATCTCGTACCAGGAGTTAGCCGCGCCAATGGCCTTCCTATCGCGGTCTGCGACCTCAGCGGAGGACCAAACAGGGGCACGATTTACGTCAACTGGAGCGATCAGCGCAATGGAGCGAATGATACTGAAGTGTGGTTTTCAAAAAGCACAGATGGCGGCAACACCTGGTCTCCCACGGCACGAGTCAACGACGACAATACGACACGACAACAGTTTTTTACCTGGATGACAATTGACCAAACTACTGGCTATCTGTGGTTTGTGTTCTATGACCGCCGCAATTACAACGATACCCGAACGGATGTTTATATGGCTGTTTCAAAGGACGGCGGTTCGACGTTCAAGAATTTCAAGGTGAGCGAAAGCCCGTTCATCCCCAATGATAATGTCTTTTTTGGCGATTACACCAATGTGACAGCGCACAACAACGTGGTGCGACCCATCTGGACCCGCTTGGTTGGCAACGACCTCTCCGTGTGGACGGCATTGGTAGACCCTCAAGTATTGGTAAGTACTGTGGAAAACGCTGTAAATCCCTTTTTCTCGATGGACGCGGCTTACCCCAATCCATTTGTGGAGAAAACGGCCATCTCTTTCAAACTGCATCACCTCGCGCTGGTGAGCCTGCGGCTCTACAATCTACAAGGCCAATCTGTAGCCACGCTCCTTGACAACGAATGGCTAGATTATGGCAAACACATCGAAAGCATTGATGCAGCGAGCCTTAACTTAAGGTCAGGAACCTATGTAGCCGTGCTCACGGTGGATGGGATGTTGCTGAAACAGAAAATGCTAAAGTTTTAGGAACCGTATTCCAGGGGCATGTTGAGCGGCCATTACTTGGACAATTGCCTCAAAAGCGGCTGCTTCGCCTTGAAAATCTGCGTCGCCGAGTTCCAGTATGAGCACGGGCGTTTCGGTTTCCGTTTTCAAATAATCAAAGTAAGCGTCCTGAATTTCAGTCAAATAGGCCGGGGAGATTTGCTGCTCTATGTCCCTGCCGCGCTTTTTGATTTGTTTTAGCAGTACCTCCACTGGGCGGTGCAGGTAAAGCAGTAAGTCAGGCTTCGGGAAAGTGGCATTCAGCACAGAAAAGAGCCGTTGAAAGAGCCTAAATTCCTCCCCGCTGAGGTTGTTTTTGGCAAAAAGCAGTGTTTTTACAAAAAAGTAATCCGCTACGGTGAACGATCGAAACAAGTCGGGTTGAGAAAAATGCTCTAACAACTGCTTGTGCCGCTCGGTCATAAAAAAAAGTTCGACCGGGAAGGCGTAGCGATCTGGCTGCTCATAAAATGGCGGCAAAAAAGGGTTGTCCGTAAACTGCTCCAGTACCAAATCGCAACCAAAGCGTTCAGCCAACTGATGGCAGAGCGTCGTCTTGCCCGCACCGATATTGCCTTCAATGGCTATGAAATTGTACTGGACCCGTGGCGGTTGATCGTTTTTCACCTTGCCTGTTTCGATTAATCAATAGTTCAGCATGACGACATCAGATTCGTCCGTGCAGTCCATGTAAAGTTCGTCTATCTGCTTTTCGAGCACGGGATGCTCAAATTCTGGCGCGATTTCCATCATCGGCACCAACACGAACGCGCGTTTGTGCAGATCAGGATGGGGAATCTCCAGACCCTTGTCGCGTATCAGGCGCTTGCCGTAGAAAAGGATGTCAATATCAATGATGCGTGGGCCCCATTTTTCTTTCCGCTCGCGGCCAAGTTCGCGCTCAATTCGGCTGATTTTATCGAGTATTTCTCGGGGGTCGAGGGTCGTGTTGACCATCAGCACCTGATTGTAAAACGGATCTTGGTTGGGCTCTCCCCAAGGCTGGGTTTCATAAACATGGCTCTTCTTTGCGACCTTGCCAATGTTTTTTTCAATCAAGCCAACGGCCGAGTGGAGGTTGGAACCTCTGTTTCCTACATTGCTGCCTAAGCCGAGGAAAACGTTGATGTATTTTTTTGTGGTAAATGTTTGCATGGAATTGACTGTTGACTTTTGACCGTTGACTTTTGACCGTTGACTTTTGACCGTTGACCGTTGACTTTTGACCATTGACCGTTGACCGTTGACTGTTGACCTTTGACCGTTGACTTTTGACCGTTGACTTTTGACCGTTGACTTTTGACCGTTGACTATTGACTTTTGACCATTGACAAAGAAAACCAGAAGAATATTG
>JACMMM010000279.1 GCA_014379065.1 Saprospiraceae bacterium | reverse complement strand
TTTGGCTTGGGATGGTCGTTTTCGTGGCAGTTTGGTAACTCCCGGAGTGTACCTTTGGCAAATAGAGTTGGAATTGGTGGACGGCTCAGTGATTAAAAAAGTGGGAGATTTGACGGTGATTCGATAAGGTAAATTCACCGCTAAAAGCAATTTGGTATACCCCTACAACTGCGGCGCAATGATATTTTTCATTGCGCCGCAGTTGTCGTTTTAGGCAAATTCATAACAACCTTGAAAAAAATTAAATGCTTCGTTAAACCCTACTTTCTTGTTGTGGTCAAATTGATCATATCCCGGCCAAGCCTAGTATAGTTTTTCATTTCAACCCGCCTTCGCCGAGGCTAAAGTTATTTTATCATTTATCACATCAACCCGCCATAGCCTCCTCCTCCGTTTTAACTTCGGCGGATAAAAAGGGCGAAGGCAGGTAAACCTTCCCGAACTTATGGCATCACTCTCTCCTTTGACAGGTTCGCTGGGCCACCGCCGCGCTGCGCACTTGTTGCGTCGTGTAAGTTTCAACTACACGAAGCCTAAGGTGGACCAAATGGCGGGGCAAACTGCTGCCCAAGCCATTAATTCGCTCCTCCAATTGAACCCATTTCAATTGAGCCAACCGATTTACAGAGATCTTACCGTGCCAGGCTCGCCAGTAGAAACCTGGCTCCTTCCATTGCCTGGCTCCCCTGCGAATGTACCAGCCGAAGATTTTGTTTTGCGCCGCTGGATCATGACCTGGTGGTGCAATGAAGCCCTTCGAGACACAGGCATTGGCCACAAACTACAGTTCTTTTTGCATCAGTTCATGCAGACAACCGCAAATACTGGTCGGAGTTCAGGTTTCTTTGACTACCTGCAGTTATTGCGCTGGGGGGTCTTGGGTAATTTCAAAAAGTTGGCCTACAAAATCGTTGTGGACAACAATATGCTGCAGTATCTGAATAATACCCAGAACACGGCAAACAACCCAAACGAGAACTTTGCCCGCGAGTATTTCGAACTTTTCACCATCGGCAAAGGCCCGCAAATCGGGCCGGACGACTATACGAACTATACAGAAGATGATATTGTGGAAGCGGCTAAAGTGCTTACAGGCTTCCGTACCCGTTCCAATCGCGATGTTGTAGATGCGGAAACGGGCATCCCACGCGGTGACGTACAGTTTGGCCAGCATAAGGCTGGATCCAAAACTTTCTCCTCAAAATTTAACAACAAGGTTATTGCCGGCGCGACCAATGCTGCCGGTATGTGGGTAGAATTGCAGGCGTTTGTAGACATGGTTTTTGCACAGCCAGAAACGGCTAAAAATTTCTGCCGCCGCCTCTACCGCTTTTTTGTCAGCCGAAACATTACCACAGAAATCGAGACGGACATCATCGTACCCCTTGCCAACACGCTCATTGCTAACAACTTTGAGATGAAGCCCGTTCTGCAACAACTCCTTCAGAGTCAGCATTTCTTTGATGCCGACGACGCTGACAATGTGGACGAAATAGTGGGTGGCATGATCAAATCGCCGCTCGAACTCAATTATCATGCCCTGTCTTTCTTCGGAATGCCACTGCCTGATCCAATGACAAATACTGCAGGCTACCGCCAGGTTTTTGAGAACGGAATGCTCCAACGCGCCTTTGGCACAGCCAACCTTCCACTCTTTTTCGCTTCCGATGTGGCGGGCTACCCATCCTACTACTCAGATCCTGACTTTAGCCACCAGTGGTTCAACTCAAGTACCATCATTACCCGCTACAAAGTGGCCGAAATGTTCCTGAGTGGAAAATTGACCATCGGCGGACAAGTCAATCAGCCGCTTGGCACGAAACTCGACATTGCGCCGTGGGTCAAAAACAGCGGTGCAATTTCAAATGCACTTGACTCGCAAACGCTGGTAGAGGATTTGCTCAAATATCTGATACCTGAGCAAGTGGATACCGACCGTTTCAACTACTTCCATGTTCAGGTTTTCCTCGACAGTTTGCCCCCTACTGACTGGACCTACGAATGGCAGAACTACCTGAATACCAATGATGCTACAGAGGTTACCCTAGCCTTGGAGCGGCTCATCAAGGCAATCCTTTACTCACCTGAATATCAAACATTCTAAGGATTATGAAACGTAGAAATTTTCTCAAAATATTTCCTGCCGCGACGGTAACGCCGTTCGTGGTAAACGGCCACGCCTTACGGCCATTTGCCAACAGTAAAATGGCTCGGCTGCTAAGCGGTTGCGAGGGAGTGGAAGACCGTGTGCTCGTGTTGATCCAACTCAAAGGCGGCAACGACGGTCTCAACACCATCATTCCCATCAATCAATATGACACTTACGCGAACCTGCGCCCTACAATCGGCATTCCCGAAAGTGCGCACATAAATTTAGACGGCACTTTAGGGAATGATGAACAAGTAGGCGTACATCCTTCCTTTTTGAAAATCAAGGAGTTATACGACAAAGGCTGGGCAACTGTAATACAAGGCGTGGGCTATGCAAGCATGAATCAAAGCCACTTCAAGGGTACTGATCTTTGGATGAGTGGTGGAGATGGCACGATCGCCAATAACAACATCAAGTCTGGCTGGATGGGTCGGGCACTTCAGGCTTTCTATCCTGATGTAGTAGGGGTGCCAACGGCCGCTATGCCTGATCCACTTGGAATCCAAATCGGCGACCCAACCACTGCACTTGGTTTCCACACAGAAACAGAACACCAGAACGTCATCAATCTAAGTGGTCAGGACGCAGCGGGCTTTTATTCGCTCATTCAGACCATTGGTGGCGCCCCAATTCTCAATGTCCCGGATTCCGAACATGGAGATGAATTAGAATTCATCATGGGCGTCGAGCAAAGTACCAGCCTGTATGCGCAGCGCATCACGCAAGTATTTAATGCCGGGTCAAATTATTTGACCACCTATATCACTACTAATCCAAGCCGCCTTGCTCCCCAACTCCAAACAGTTGCGCGGCTTATTAAAGGCGGTTGTAAGACCAAAATCTACCTCTGCCAATTGGGCGGTTTCGACACGCATAATGCACAGGTCAATAGCGGCGATACAACAGTGGGTGATCATGCCGATCTTTTGCTCGACCTCGCCGAATCCGTCAAAAACTTTATGGATGACCTCCAGGGCTTGGGGCTTGCCGATCAAGTGACTGCTTGTACCTTTTCCGAATTTGGCCGCTGCGCCAAAGAAAACGGCTCTGATGGTTCCGACCACGGTACGCTTGCGCCCATGTTTGTGTTTGGCAAAAACATCGCAGCGGGCGTACGGGGCACCAACGTTAATCTCTCCAACCTGACCAACGACAACCAGTTGCAGGGGGCGCAGTTCGACTACCGCCAGGTGTTCACGACATTGCTCCAAGACTGGCTCGGCGCTAAGGAGGAAGTGCTTACTGATACCATGTTTGACGGCTACACCAAAATGCCATTGGTGGACACCGCTGCTGTTGTAAGCCCAGATTGCTACTTGCCCGTGACCGTGGGTACGCAGGACAACTATCTGACAGAGAAGCCTTTGACTATTTTTCCAAATCCAGCCAGAATCCAAGTGGAGGTCGGTTTCACTAACTTGAGCTCCACTTTTGAGGCGCGGCTTTCACTGCACAGTTTGGGCGGTTCGTTGGTTTCAGCCACTAACGTAAAGGTTGAACACGATGTGAATGTTTATTACCTGGATGTGTCTTCATTGCCTCCGGCTGTTTACTTCGTTCGTTTGGAAAACAAACTTACGGGTCGGGGTCATGTGGCAAAACTTAATGTGATTCGTTAGCACTATTCGAAATACTGTGAACAAAGGCACATAGGCCGCTCCGTTTGGGGCGGCTTATGTGCCTTTGGGACAGTGCTCCGGGAGCGGCATCAGGTCGGCTAATATCTGCCAAAGGTTTTCAAAACACCTTTTTCATCGAAAATCCCCCAGAAAAGCCGCCATCCCCCGTCCTTTTCGCAGCTTTGCGCAGCAAAAACAACTTTCGATGCGCAAAAACACCCACCCAACAACTTTCAGGAATGCAATCCTGCTTCTTGTAATTTTCAGCCTGTCAATTCATACTGGTTTTGGGCAAAATCGTCCCGCCTTCACTTCGGAGGCGCTGAAAACCATGCATGTGCGCAATATTGGCCCCGGTGCCATGTCGGGTCGAATCACTGCCATCGCAGTAGATCCTACCCATCCGGAAGTCATATACGCAGGCGCAGCTTCCGGCGGTGTTTGGCGCAGCAAAAGCGCTGGCACGGCTTGGGAACCCATTTTTGACAAAGCCCCCACCCAAGGCATTGGCAGCATCGCTATCAACCCACGCAACCCCGACGAAATCTGGGTAGGAACGGGGGAAGGCAATCCTCGCAACTCTCAAAATTTTGGCGCAGGCATCTTCAAGACCATCAATGGTGGCAAGGATTGGGTCTGTATGGGGCTGCAAAACACCCGTACGATTCACCGTATGGTGTTGCACCGGGACAATCCAGAGGTGGTATTTGCGGCTTCCTTAGGCTCTGCTTATGGCCCCACCGAAGATCGCGGCGTTTTTAAGAGCTCTGACGGGGGTAAAACCTGGAAAAAAGTATTGTATGTCAACGACTTGACGGGCTGCGCTGATTTGGTGGCCGACCCTCAAAACCCCAACAAACTTTACGCGGCCTTATGGGAATACCGCCGTTGGCCCTGGTTTTTCAAGAGCGGGGGAAAGGGTTCCGGGCTTTACGTTAGTTATGATGCTGGAGAGACCTGGGAGAAGAGGACAGAAAAGGATGGGCTTCCTGAAGGCGATCTGGGCCGTATTGGCTTGGCTGTGGCTAAAAGCAATCCAGACATCGTCTATGCGCTCGTGGAAGCCAAAGAAAATGCACTCTACAAAAGCACGGACGGTGGAAAAAAATGGCAAAAAATGGCGGATAAAGGTCAAGGGGATCGCCCCTTTTACTATTCTGAAATTTATGTGGACCCCAAAAACGAAAACCGCGTTTATTCAATTTTCACCTTTATCTCAAAAAGCGAAGACGGTGGAAAATCGTTTGCTACCTGGGCGGGTTGGACGATCCACCCTGACCACCATGCCTTCTGGATCAGTCCCGCCAACCCAAACTACATCATCAATGGGAATGATGGGGGTCTGAACATCACCCTCGACGGCGGCAAAACCTGGC
>JACMMM010000278.1 GCA_014379065.1 Saprospiraceae bacterium | reverse complement strand
CGCGAAATTCCAGCGTATTTTTTCCGATCTGCCGCACCTGTACACGTGCCGTCCCTTTTGAAAAAACTGCCCCGCTCCGCCAGACGCATAGCCGACCATTCTCGATCTTTTCATGCTCTGCCACAACAAACTGGGTAAACAACACCCGGGGCATGAAAACGTATTCAAGGCGTATACACCGCTCGTCAGCGTCTGCTTGCCAATTATAAGCAGGAGGTTCAGTTGGTAGCAAAGAAGGCGCGATAAAACGTTGCCCATCCGGCTTGGGATAACAAAGGCGGAACTCTTTCATCAATTCCAATAACGCATCACGCATATCTTCATATTCATCGGCACACCAGACGCGCTTGAGGTCGGAGGGGGCGAAATGGCCTTTTTGAGCAATAATCTCCGAGTCGTCGAGTACACGATAGACGGCCTCCGTCGCCCATTCATTGCGCAAAATGACCCATTTGCGCAGGGTCTCGTTGTCCTGAAAATGAAGAAACACACCAATGTCGTGCAGGTAGCGGCTCAAATGCATGGCAGAATCACGCTCCTCGATGCCGTGTTCCCGGCAAATGCGCAGGTATTCGGTCAAATGGATAAAGTTCTCTTTGACTTTTTGCTCCCGAAGCGCTTCACGGATGGCAGCCCAGGATTTGGGGACGGGTTGCCGGATATGCGGCAGCGTTTGGGCATAGGCTTCAATTTTTTGTTTCAAATCCTCCAGCCCATTCAGGTTATCCAGATTTACTTCAAAACTTGCTTTCAAAAACGGGTATTGCGAGGTCCATTGCTTGGGGTTGAAATTACATTTGACATCCCCAAAGAGATTGTTCACCACCAGCAGTGGACTGTCGTCTCCATGAAGTTTGGCGGTATCCAGCCAAAAATCAAAATCATTTTGGTCGTCTCCATTTTTGGTGAGCAATAGATAAAGCGAGCGCTTTGAATAAAAAAACTGGTGAAGTGGTTTGTAATGGTCTTGCCCTCCAAAATCGAAAAGATTTAGTTGCATCTCTTTGCCATCAGCAAGCGGGAAGCGGTAAGGCTCGACTTCTACATCCAGCCCCTTGGTTCGGTCTGATTTGGTGGGCAACGCACGGCCAAGAAGCCGGTTGCGCAAGCTGGTTTTACCTGCCATCCCTTCCCCGATCAAGATGGCTTTGGCTTCTAACAATTCCTGCGCCCCTTCTTTTTCAATTCTGGAAAAATACTCTAGTATTGCCTCATTCCCCTGTTTCACAATCTCTACGGGTGGATTGACGAGTGGACAGCCTTTTACACAAATATCTCCTACAGATCTTTCCCAATCCACTTGCCTTCCACTTTTTATCAAAGGCAAAATAGAGCTCAGGTCGTCCACCTGCGTATTTTGGCAGTCAAGTAGTTGCAAATTTGTCAATGCAGCAATTGGGCTCAGGTCGCTGACCGGCGTGGAGTCGAAGTAAATTTCTCGCAAATTAGTCAACGCAGCAATCGGGCTCAGGTCGCGGACCTGCGTGAAGTCACAGACAAGTATTTGCAAATTCGTCAAGCCCCCCAACGAGGAAATGTCAGAAATGTCATTTTGACCTGAGAAACTCAAAAATTTTAAATTCTGTAATTTTGAGAGCCGGTCTTCCAATCGAGAAATTTTATTTGCCTTACCTCTTGTTCCATTATCGAATACATTCAAAATTTTTTCGAACACTCCTTCATTTTCATATGAATAGCCTAATTTTAATGACTCCAACCATGTGCATTCTTCAATTTGGAGAGGTATTTCAGTCATTCCACAATCTCTGAGGTCAAGGGAAAGAGCATCTTTCCCACGCTTGTGCTTTTCAATGTTTTCGTTGATAAGTTGTAGGGCAAGTTTGGACATGGCTGGAAGCAGGATTTACAGGATGTGTAAAGGATTGGCAGGATTGATTTTCAGGATTTTCAGGATTGGGCTCAAAAATCCTTCAAATCTTTTAAAAATCAAGCAAATTTTCGTGGATTAAGTGAGGCGGTGACTTCAAGTCACGCCTCACTTATCACCTCACTTTCACCCACCGCTGCACCACCCGCTCCTTCTCCCCATTTTTTATCTGAATAAAATAGATCCCAATAGGGTAGTGCGCGCGGTAATGAAATTCCCAGTCTGAGGCGGTCTTTTCACTTTTGAAGCGATCCATCCTTTGCCCTGCCTCATTGAAGACCTCTATTTCCAGTAGGCCATAGGAATCGGATTTATAGTGCAGGCAGGTCTCATCGCCGGAAGGATTGGGTGAAATGGCCAGGTGGCCAGTGGGAATGGCTATGCTGTTAGTATCTTGGAAATGAACCGTTTGCAATAAAATATCATAGGTCTGGCCATTCAATTGCTGCCCCCAGCGGCGGAAGGTGTAGCCAGGCAAAAAACTGCTGTCCGGTTGGACAAGCCCGAGCAATGGTTTGTAGGCGTAAAAATCTTTGCCTTGGCCGTGCTCGTCAATATGGTGCAGGATCATCAACCTGGTGGATTGCGTGTTGGTGGATCGGGTGTTTGTTTCAAAAGCCACCACATAACCTTTGCAGGGCACTTCTTCGATCGAAATCAAATTGTTACTAATCGAATCAGGATCTGAGCTAAGCAGGTTGTAGTCCCACAAAACCTCACCGTCTTTCAGGTGCATCATGTAGATGCCCTGATTTTCGTTGTGGAAAGACGCCACCACCGCGCCGCCATCGGAACTGCGGATTATTTTAGTTTCATACGTAAAAAGTGCGTATTCATCGCTCAGCAATGTTTCGCTGACAAATTCGCCCGATTTGTCCAGGTAAATGATCCAGTTGTGCCAGAGTGAATCAGAATTGCTGTACTTGTAGCCGAAGAGCACGGGGCCATTGTCAATCTGGCCAACGGCTCCCATCAAACCGTATGGCAAGCTACTGCTATACACTTCTTTTACCGCGATGGAGTCGCCATTTTGGTCGTAATGATGGATCAGAATGGGTTCGTAGGGACTTGGTTGGGTTTTGGATTCAACGATGAAAAAATCGTTGTTGGGGCCAGCAACCAACTTTCCACGGCTCGCGGTTTTGCTCCAAAGCAGGTTTGCGTTGGCATCCACTTTCCATATTTGTCCGTAGTAGCTCATGGCAAGAGCGCCCCCGTCCGCGGCAGGCTGGATCTGCCCTCCTGCCTGATTATTGCCTTCTCCCAGATAGGTCCAGGTTGTTTCTTGATCAGCCTCATTGGTTTTTAAGGCATAATATCCAAGGGTATTGAATTCCGTGGATCTTGACTGGCCCCGTGTCAAAGTGAATGCACCACCGCTACGGCTGGAGCAATGCGCTTCGTAATATTCATGTGAATAGGGGAGTCCGCTGGAAAATACCCAAAGATCCTGGGCTAGATAATCGGCGCCTGATTTTTGAATGGGTAAGATTGTAACACGTGGATTTTGGTAAAAATAATTCGTGGAATGGAGCAATAACAAGCGGTTTTCATGGATGCTCGCAATGGCCTGATATGGGTAATAATCAAATAACACAGAGTCTTTTGCCAACACCGTTCCCTGATTGCTCAATACCAGTTTTACCAAACCGCTTTTATTATTACCGTAATACTTTGGAAACCAAAAGTTTACCTTTCCATTTTGGCCTGGATACAGGGCGGTCGGGCCAAAGTTAAAGGGCTCATGAGAGAAGCGATGCTTCAGGTCTCCATCCGCGGATAAATGCAATACTTGCGGGATGTAATGATTTAAAGAAAATTGATACCCGCCTGCTATCCACACATCGCCGATGGAATCTACGAGCAAACTTTTTTTCCCTCCGAATTCATAGGCAAACTCGGAATTTAAATTCTGCTCCCAAATGGTTTGTCCATCAGGATTGAAGCAACGGAGCATATCGTCGCCAAAAGCCGACCATCCCAGGATCAGGTTGCCGTTTTTGGCTTCGATTATTTTAGGGCTGTAACTCGTTCCAATATGGTCTATGGTTTGGTATTCATTCAGAATTCCAGATGCACTAAATATGGCCCAGAAAACCTTTTGGCTTATGCTTAAACTTTCATTGACGACGATCCCACAAACCGCGATATTACCAGATGAAAGCTGCTCCACACCGCTCACGTATGAATGATCTCCGTCAGGCAGATACTGCTTCCATTCTTCCACGCCAGACTCATTCACCTTCAGGACAAAACCTTGCTGTGATCCGAATAGATGTCGGTTCGATGAACCGCCTACAATAAACCCACCATCCAATGCTTTGGCTACCCAAGCCCCTCCACCTTGATGGTAGGTTCTTTGCCAAAGCACATTGCCTAGGCTGTCGGTACGGATCAAAAGCACATGATAGCCTCCGGTATCGAGGGTGTTTGTCCTTCCTGTAATGACTGCGCCGCCATCGTCCAGCGCTATCAAATGTTCGGGCAACAAATCTGCGCCTAAGGTATTTCCAAAGAAGTGATTTTCAAGGATTTGGGCGGGAATTGGGCTGGCAAAAAAGAAAAGCAACAGCAGGGGGAGAAATGTAAAGAAGGGGCAAGGTTTTGACATGACTGGAACCAGGATTTTGTAGGATGCGTGAAGGATGGGAAGGATTGATTTTTAGGATTGGGCTCAAAAATCCTCCAAATCTTTTACAAAGCCGGACAAACCCCGCTTCAATCTTTCGTGGTCAAGTAGTGGCACGCCAATAACGCAATAAAAAAAATCGCCCACGTAGAAATCTACGCGGGCGATTTTTTTATCAAAATTTAAGTGCTGATAATCAACGATTCATAACAAAGCGCTGTACTTGGCGCGTCCCATCGGCAGCCTTCATTTCCAGGTAATACATGCCATTGGCGATGGATGCCGGCAAATTGAGCGGTGTGGCATCCGTACCTGCGCCTACAACCATTTCCTGTTGGCGTTGACCCGTTGCGCTGAATACCGACAACTTGATTTCCTGATTGTCCCAGCGAGAAAGATCAACATAAACCTGCCCTGTGCTTGGGTTAGGATATACGATCATGTTATCACTTTCAGAGATTGCAACTGATCCATTTCTGGGACGACTAGCAATGGGAGTCTGTATTGGGCAATGGAAGGTATTGAGATATACACTATGCCCGGTCCCATCGGCCAATCTTGCAAAAGCGTTTATATGGGTCATGTCAGCCTGCCTGGGCAGGGTGTATTCAAAAATATCGTTTTGCCCGTTCACAATACCATCGCCCATTGATTTGAAACGAATAGAATAGAAAGGACTGAAGTTCGGGCTGCGCACAGCGTAGGGGCGTGTACTGTATGTCTCATAAGCAGATGCATTTGCCGGGCCGGTGGCCTGAATACCATTAGGCAGTGTGAAAGCCACATAATTGAGCGGCGAAGCGCAATTATTGACCGCACGGATCCGGTAAACTTCATCGCCTGAAGTATCATGTCGTACGGACAGGATTTCGAAGCGCATACAACCTACATTGTTTTCATCGCAGGCTACTTCTACCGTAGGTACGGTGAGGGCAGCTGCCATATCTGTAACGGCGATGCCCAAGCCAATTTTTCCCTTCATGGTCGCTGCACCCGTTTCAAGGTTGACATCGAAGAGATTATCGTTGAGTTGACCGGTGACATTGGCGTTAAGGAAAGCGGCATTTTTCCGGGTAGCCAGATCGTAATAAATATCCATGTCAGCACTTTTGTCTGTGGCGTTGAGTGTGATGCCTGAAAGGCCAATCGTATTTAGCGTACCGCTGTTCGGCGTCGCCTGAATGGTCAGCATGTTCAAATTATTGTCGTAGTTGTACAACTTGGTCAGGCCTGCTTCATTGAAACTATTGGTATGGGCAATCGTGCCGATGGAAGGAGTAGTACCGGCGTAAGGGCCAGCATACGCCAAGTTCACATTGGTAGCAAACACCGCCCCAGTGGCAGGGTTGAGCTGGTAATTGGCATTATTATTATCCGTTATCCGCATGCGATCCACCGTAGGATCGAAGTCCATGCCGATTTTGGTCAGATTCAAAGCCATTGTCATAGGAGAAGTCCCGACGGAGGTAGATACGCCCGTAGCCGGATTGATGGTATAGACGCGTGCCTGACCAGTGCCGGCATTGTAACCCATGGCATATAGTTCGCCCGTGCCAGGACGGAAATCGAGGCCCATGATCGTCTGCCCGGTGGCGATACCGGTCACTTCCGATATTGTCCGAATTACACCAGGCAGGTCTGAATCAAAAGAAATGAGGTTGTTGCTCGTATTCATTGCATATAGCAATTTGCCGGTCACAGTGGCCGGTACTGTGCGATCAATCTTCACGGCGATGTCACGCACTGGCAGGCCTGTACCAATGGATCCAATCATGGTGACTGCACCAGTGCTCAGGTTGACACTGAATAGATCATCATTGACCGATGTGCCGGTATTGGCCGACATATAGGCTACGTTGGTTGGATTTGCCGCATTGAATGCGATGTCCATATCTACTGAACGGTCTGTTGAATTCAGGTTGAGGCCGCTACTGCCTACAGTGGTGAGCTGTCCGCTGTTGGGTGGGAACTGGTTTGTCAACACGTTGAGCGAGGCGTCAAAATTGAACAACTGAGTACCAGTAGAACCAATATAACTGTTGTTATAAGCCGAAGCCACTACGTTTGGAACGGCTAAGGCATTAACGTCGCCTGACGCAAATGCAAGATTGCCATCAGTCGCCACCATTGCGCCAGTGACGGGGTGCATGCGATAATTGGTATTATCGCTTCCTGTTACACGAATGCGATCCACCGTTGGATTGAAATCGAAGCCGAAACGCGCGACATTGGGATTCAAGGTTACGGTAGTGGCGCCCACAGGGGTAGCTACGGCGTTCGTGGGATTGATTGTGTATAATTGGGCTGCACCGGTGCTTGGATTGTAGCCCATACCATAAAGTTGTCCTGTAGTTGGTCGAAAATCGAGTCCCATAAGTGTCTGGCCTGCGGTCATGCCTGTTACAGGAGGCAATGTAGTGACCGCGCCAGGATTGGTACTTTCAAATCGCATCATCTTATCGCCTGAAAGCGCATAAACCGTCTGGGCGTTGGAGTGGTGTGAAAAGAGGAGGCAGAGCGCCAATGTCATCATTGAAGCGACTTTAAAAGGAAAATTTTTCATAGTCAGGTACATAATTTTGGTTAGAAATGAATAGAAATTAACCTCGACAGCCACCATCGGGTATGATGTAGAGGAATGGTTCAAAAACAAGAAATAGAATAGTAATAGGGAGAAAGAATCAGGTGCAAAGGTCAGCCCCTTTATTCTGCCAACTCTTACACAAAAGCAAGAAAGTGTTACATTATTCACACTTAATGGCTTGTACGCTCATCCCAACATCTCCAAAAACCACTCCTTCTCCGTCAAAATCTTCTCCCCCTCAATCTTTTCCCGCAGCGCCGCTACAGCCTTGGAATCGTTGAAATGCAGCGCCATCAACTGCTCGGTATAATGCACGATCCGGGTGTAATTGGTGCGGTGATAACCGATGGCCGTATGGCGGCGGACGTAGTTTTTGAGGCTGGCGAGGTGGCTGTTGAGCAGGTCGAATTCGTCGGTTTCGTAGTAGATTTTCAGCTGGTAAATCTTGGCGATCATATTGTTGATGGTGTCCTTGTAATCCGAACGTTGGAGCTGGTGCAGGGCGCCGGAGTAGTCCTTGCGGGCGTAGGCGACTCGGGCAAGGTTAAGACTGGCGGTGACGTCGCGCCAACTGCGTTCGAGGCT
>JACMMM010000277.1 GCA_014379065.1 Saprospiraceae bacterium | reverse complement strand
TTTTATTGAAAACCAACAAAGTTGGCTTGTCTAACGCCTCTAACTCTTTCAGCGTGTTATTTACCGTACGAATTTGTTCCTCGTGCTGCGGATGCGCAATGTCCACAACGTGTAGCAAAATATCACTTTCCCGCACTTCGTCCAGTGTAGATTTAAAACTTTCTATCAAATGGTGTGGCAATTTTCGAATAAATCCAACCGTATCTGACAATAAAAACGGTACTTCTTCAAAAACAACTTTTCGCACCGTCGTATCCAGCGTTGCAAACAATTTATCCTCCGCAAAAACCTCCGATTTGCTCAACAAATTCATCAGCGTAGACTTCCCCACATTGGTATAACCCACGAGCGATACACGAATGAGTTCGCCCCGATTCTTGCGCTGCGTGACATTTTGCCGGTCTATGATTTCTAATTTTTCTTTGAGCAAGGCAATTTTATCGCGCACAATCCGGCGGTCTGTTTCAATTTCCTTCTCCCCCGGACCTCGCATCCCGATACCACCTCGCTGGCGCTCCAAGTGCGTCCACAAACCTCGGAGCCGAGGCAATAGGTATTGCATTTGTGCCAATTCTACTTGAGTTTTCGCTTGCGCGGTCTGCGCACGAGAGGCAAAAATATCGAGGATAAGACTACTGCGGTCTATGATTTTTACTTTTAGCTCTTCTTCGAGGTTATTGGTTTGCTTTCCACTCAAGTCATCGTCGAAGATAACCATGTTGATTTCCTCGTGCCGATCCAGGTATTCCCGTATTTCCTCGACTTTGCCTTTGCCGATGAAGGTGCGGTGTTCGGGGTGGGGCAGGCGTTGGGTGAACCGTTTTATGGCGATTGCTCCGGCCGTTTCGGCGAGGAATTGGAGTTCATCCATATATTCGTGTGCCTGCGGTTCCGTCACGTTGGGCGTGATGAGGCTTACCAGCACCGCGTGTTCGGTCTCTTTTTTTAGCCCGGAAGTTTTTTCACCGAGCGTCCAGTCTTTTGCCATGAATTCTAGTGGGTGATTTGGATATAGGGTGATTTGGTTATTTGTGGGGGTGGAGCTTAAGATTTTACCTAAGCACGACGTTGGAGAACGTAATCGGTCAAAAGTATTTTATCCTCATTGCGTGCTTTCACCTCGTCATACAAACGAATGTCCTCTAATTCATCCATGGCTTGAACCAATTGTGTATAGAATTCAATGGGAACGATGACCGAAACCCGATTCCCTTTTTCGTCCGTAATATATTGAGGAACAATGTGCGACATGGCTTGACTAATTAATTGAACCTTGAAAAGAGGTTTACAAAGGTAAACAAAAGGAGTAACAAAAAACTCAAAGACCGCGCTCTTCAATTTCCTCCTCCTTCGGCCTAAACGGTGAATTCTCCAAATGCTCGCGGAGCAAAGCCCCTGAATAATATAGGCAAAGGTAGATGGAAATGGCGGCGATGGTGCTAAGCCATTTGGTCCAGTTTTGCAGCACAAGGAAGTCATAGGTGCCGTGCAAAAGTATGCTCACCAGCAAGCCGCGCAAGAGCAAATGGAAACGCTGAGCCGGGTTGAACTTTGCCAAACCTGCATAATATCCAACCGGAATAGCAAAAACCAAATGCGCTGGGACGGCAGTGAATGCCCTTAAAACGGCTGTTTCTTGGCCAAAAATGTCAATATAGTAAAAATTTTCGACCGTAGCGAAGCCCATGCCGACCATGACGGAATACACAATCCCATCAAAAGGCTCGTTGAAAAAACGCCACACAAATGCTCCAAAAATCAAGGCCAGCCATTTTAAGACTTCCTCTACTGGCGCAATCGCCCCAAAAGCCATTAAGAAAGTCAGCACCGGGTCGCGTTCGATTTCTCCGACCATTGAAATAAAACGTTGTTCGAACTCAATGGCTGGCAAGGTAACAGCCATCCCCAAGCCAAAGCACAATGCCAGCGTTCCGAACGATTCGCGCTCGTATTTGTCGGCCCTGTAGACCACCCAGCAAATCAGCAGGCCGGGCAAAACGGCAAGGATGAGGAGAAACGGAGACACTCTTTATGGACTTTGGACTGCGGGATGTTAGACATTGGACTTAACTTAGGAGGCAACTTCAAGTTGCCTCCTAAGTTAAGTTGATTCGCAAAAGTCCCAAAACGAATTCAAAATCGCGGCAGTTTCTTCGGGGTACTCGTACATCGCCATGTGCGCTACATTCGGTAAAAGGTGCAAATCAGATGTTGCAGGCAGTAGCGCAGCTTTCAAACCATGTTCGGGAGTTACCAGTGTGTCCAATGTTCCGAGCAGAAAAAGCACCGGGCATTTTGTTCCGCGCAGCGTTTGTTGATGGTCGCGGCGGGTCAACATGGCCTGAAGAGCGGCGGCAATACCTTCCGGGCTTTGCTTTTTCCCATTGGAAATCAATTCATTGAGCGTGTCTGGGTTTTGCTCTAAAAAACTTGGGGCAAACAGGTTGGGGAAAAGTTGCGCCACATAAAGATCGCGTTTACCTGCTTGCAAGGTCTCGATGCCGCGTCGGCGGGCGGTTTTTCGTTCCTCCGAATCCTCGAAGGGATGCGAATGGATAAGCCCCAATCCAGCAAGCCGTTCGGGCCATCGGGCGCCAAACTCAAGGGCTGCATAGCCTCCCATGCTGTGGCCGACCAGCACACATTGTGTGATGTTTTCTACATCCAAAACCGCCAAAACTGCTTCTGCGTATGCGGTCATATCCGAATGAGCTGGGAGTGCGGAAGAGCCAAAACCAGGCAGGTCAATCACCAGTAGCAATTGGGGCTTCAGCAGCGATTTAATGGGCGACCACACCAAATGGTCTTCGCAAAAACCGTGGAGCAGCACCAAGGGTGGCGATGCTCGGAGGTTTTCAGAAACCGCCGAGTTCTCATAAATATAGGCCACACGGGTGCCGCTTGGTGTGCTGCAAAATTTCATGGGGGAAATGTACGACGAGTCGAGATGAAGAATTACCAATCCTTTTCCGACTTTTGCCGTTCAATAATTAACATGGAGCCATCCCAAATTTTGAGTTTAGTACGTCCCAGAGGGACGACATCTTGGTAGAACTGTTGTTTTCGATGAATAAGCGTGCCGTACGTACGCTATCAAAAAAACCACGGATAGCGTACCTACGGCACGCCAACCGCCTTTTCATCTGTTTTCTACCAAACCTGCCTGCCGGTAGGCAGGGATTCCGTCCCTCTGGGACCGTACTAAACTCAAAATTTGGGATGACTCATGTTGCAGTGTTGCAACCGACCAATATGGATGTCTTTTCCTCTTTAGCCCGCGAAATTTCCCGCGCCCTCAGCCCTGATTTGCCAAATGACTTGGGCAACATGGATGCGCACCTCGATTTTATCCTTCCAAAGGTGATTCCTTATGGGGAAGATTTGCGCGAAACGCAATTCTGGCTCGATAAACGCTGGAAAGAAGTGCGCGAAGAGGAAGGTTTTCACGAAGCTATCTTGCACATTTTTAGCCCGGGAGGTGAATACCTGCTTTCGATTGATGGCAATCTGATGAAAGGCGCTTGGCGGCAATTAGGAGAAGAAAACGCGCTCATTGTTGAAATGAGCGGCAATAGCGAACTCTTTGATCTGCGCTTTTTGAATGGCGAATTTATGGTACTCACCAAGCATGGCGATCAGGCGCGTAAGGGCCTTCGCCGATTTTTTATGCTCGTAAACGAATCGCGCTCAAGAAGCCGTTCAGGGGTTGAACTCGATTGGCGCAACATTATGGAGAAACTCTTCAATGTATGGCGCGAAAACAGCCTCAGCATCTGGGCCTGGATTTTTTTCCTCCTTATTCTGGGCGCTATTATCTACGCATCTTTTTGACTATTGACCTTTGACTATTGGCTATTGACCATTGACTATTGACCATTGACCTTTGACCTTTGACCATAGGTCCCGGACATTCACTGTTCAACAATAGTCAACGGTCAACGGTCAACGGTCAACGGTCAAAAGTCAATGGTCAATAGCCAATAGTCAAAGGTCAATAGTCAACAGTCAAAATGCACTTACTAGATTGGGCCGTACTCGTCGGCACACTTGCTTCCATTGTGCTGTACGGCATTTGGAAAACCCGCAAATCAGATGATTCCAGCGACGACTTCCTTGCTGGCCACCGGAACTTGCCCTGGTGGACCATCGGCCTGAGCATCATGGCCACGCAAGCAAGTGCCATCACTTTTCTCAGTACGCCAGGACAGGCATTTTCCGATGGGATGCAGTTTGTGCAATTTTATTTGGGTATGCCGATCGCCATGCTTTTTTTGGCATTTTTCGTGTTGCCGATATACTACAAATTGCGCGTCACGACGGCTTATGAGTATCTCGAACAGCGTTTTGACCTGAGAATGCGCTCGCTCTCGGCGGTGTTGTTCCTAATTCAACGCGGCATGGCGGCGGCCATCAGCATTCTTGCGCCAAGCATCATTTTATGTGCGGTATTTGGCTGGGACTTGCTGACAACGAACTTTTTTATGACCGTTTTTGTGGTCATTTACACCACATCGGGTGGAAGCGAGGCCGTAAGCCGCACCCAAGAACTACAGATGACGGTTATGCTCGGTGGACTTGTGCTTGCTTTCTTTTTGATCCTCAACGAACTACCCGATGGTATGGGGGTTTCTGAGGTTTGGCAAATAGCGGGTGCGACAGGCAAAACCCAAATGCTCGACTGGACTTTTGACTGGAATGACCGCTACAACGTGTGGTCGGGTGTACTGGGAGCTACCTTTCTATTCCTTTCTTATTTCGGGACCGACCAGAGTCAGGTTGGCCGTTACCTCTCCGGCAAAACCCTCCGGGAAAGTCGTCTTGGGCTGATTTTCAACGGCTTTGTCAAAATTCCGATGCAGATGCTCGTCTTGTCTGTGGGCGTGATGGTTTTTGTGTTCTACCAATTTGAACGGCCTCCCTTGCATTTTAACCAAGCGAACCTTGCTCAACTCGCTGGTACGCCTAAGGAGGCGGAATTTCAGAAGTTAGCCAGTGCTGATGCGCAAATTTTTGAGGAAAAGAAACAAGTACTCACCGAATTCCAACAAGCCCACCAAGCGAACGACCCCAATAGAGTCCAGGCGGCCGTCGGTCAACTCCAAACGCTTGAAAATCAACACACAGAACTCCGGACACAATCTCGAACCCTGATGCAAAGCGCGGGGGTAAAGGGCGACGGGAATGACAAGGATTATGTGTTCATTAATTTCGTGCTTAGCCATATCCCCAAGGGTCTCGTGGGCCTCATGCTTGCGATGATTTTCTGCGCCTCCTGGAGTACTACCGCTTCTGAACTCAGTGCCCTTTCGGCTACCTCGGTTTCTGATATCTACCGGCGTTCGATTGCGCCAGGCAAATCTGACAAGCATTACCTCCGTGCTTCTAAAATCGCTACCATTCTCTGGGGTGGTTTCATTGT
>JACMMM010000029.1 GCA_014379065.1 Saprospiraceae bacterium | reverse complement strand
TAACCCTTTCCCTAAAGCGTAGCCCATTTCAAAATAAACTCCTTGATTCTGATGGGTTAGATCAGCAATACAAAATCCAGACTCTTTAATGTTGGCAATGATGAAGTCATTGATACTTTGTTCACTGGGCGCATGCTCACGATCAACACGGATTGGTAGGTAACCATTTTCTTCTATTGCAGATGCGATAGCTTCATCATAGAATGGCTTCATGTCATCAGAAAACCGCATTGCCACAAAGCATCTTTTAGAATTTTTGCCAGATTCTCGGAGAGAGTGACAGTGTTTAAATCCTTGATGTGTAATCAAAAGGCCAGTGACTATTTGTAAATCATCTGGGCCTGTAGGCATATCATTATCTTCTTTTCCTATAATGACCAAGCCGTCCTTTTCCAATGCATGTAAATAAAAAGAAATTTCTAAAAAACTCCGAAAACCTAAATGATTTAGATCATAATCTTTAGGAAGTGGCCAACCGCAAGGATCATCTGGGTTTATGAGCCATTCCTCAAAGAACGCCAAAATTAAATTATCGTACTTCTCCTGAGGTGGAGCATCGAGCGGTAGCGGTGCGCGTTTTGGTTTTTCCATGGTCAGAAGGTTTCAAATTTTACAGGACAGGGACAAAACCTCGGGTCCTGATAATAGACGTAAAATCTTCGGTTGGTTGTCTCTTCGCTAAACCAAATTTACTACAGCCGCGTAGCGGCATAACGTCGATAGAAATTTTCTATGAAGAGTGAACTAAGGTGCAGCGCACCGGAACTTTTCGCCAAATCTTGCGGTGCGCTGCACCTCCCCACATGTTGCTGATTGCGATTACTACCGACGTTATGCCGCTATGCGGCTGAAGTGACAAAGTAAAATTAAGATATGATTTCAAGGAGATATTTCATTTTGAATCATCCATATACTCTTCAAAACCAGGTGGAGTATCGTCGAAGTCAGGTGCAATGTAAAGGGTCATCCCTTTTGCGAAACCTGCCTTCCGTTTTTTCAACGGAACCTCGGCCTCAAGCATAGTCGAGCCGTTTGTTTTTGTCCCATTCGTTTTAAGCAACTGCTCAATTTTGCCCAAAACTTGATAGTCCTGCAAAGACAAGATCATTTGGATCAATGTCAATTTTTGCGCTTCTGCTGTCATGTCAGAAAGTATTTGGCAACAAAAATAAAGGGTTTTGGCTAATATTTGTCATGTTGAGCGCAGCGAAATATCCCGCCATGCGTATGCCCAGATGTCTCGCTGCGCTCGACATGAAAGCTCGGGTGGGTCAGGATTACAACCCCGCCTCTCTCATCATCCCCATCACTGCTTCTACTACATCTTCCACCTGAGGCTTGGAATGGTAATCCCCATCTTGGCCGTAAGCCGGGCGGTGGGGCTTGGCGCAGAGCGTAACTGGCGCTGAATCAAGCCAACGGTAGCCGTATTGCTTTTCCAGCACTTGCTGTAGCATGTACGCGGATGCGCCGCCTTCAAAATCCTCGTCCAGGAAAACGACGCGGTTTGTTTTTTTCAAGCTGTTTAGACAGGTGTTGTGGAGGTCAAAGGGCAACAACGTTTGAACGTCCACAATCTCAACGGAAATGTCATGCTTGGCAAGCAAATCAGCGGCTTCCTCGGCCACCCGGACGCAAGCACCATAGGTAATGATCGTTACATCAGAGCCTTCGCGCAGCACTTCTGGTTCGCCGAGCGGCACGGTGAAGGTGCCTACATTATCCGGCAATGGTTCTTTGAAACGATAAGCGTTCAGCACCTCAATCACGATGGCCGGGTCGTCGCCGCGCAGGAGGGTATTGTACATCCCGGCGGCTTGGGTCATGTTGCGCGGCACACAAATGTGCATCCCGCGAAGCGAGCCAAGCATCATGCCCATGGGCGAACCGCTGTGCCACACCCCCACCAGCCGATGCCCGCGCGTGCGGATGATGGCGGGCGCAACTTGTTGATTGTTAGAGCGCCAGCGCAAAGTACAAAGATCGTCGGAGAGTGGCGAAAGGCCGTAGAGCAAATAGTCGAGATACTGGATTTCAGCGATGGGACGCAGGCCGCGCATGGCCAGACCAATGGCTTGGCCCATGATGGTCCATTCGCGGATGCCGGTGTCGAATACGCGCTCGAGGCCATATTTCTGCTGCATCCCGCGCATCCCCTGGTTAACGTCGCCGATATGCCCCACATCTTCGCCGAACACGAGTAGTTCCGGCATACGGGCGAAGTTGGCGTCGAAGCAGGCGTTTAGGATTTCATAGCCGTCTTTGAGTGGGGATTCGTTGGTGTACTGGGCTTTTTCTTCCTGCACTTCAATAGGCGATTTGGCGGACTGGCTGAGGAGATTATGAGAATAGATGGAATTGCCTTCGATTCGTTCGAGGGTTGCGAATTGTTGTAACTCTGAACTCCGTTCCGAGGAGTTCCCGGAACGGAGTTCCGGGATACTTTGAAGTGCCCTCCGGGCCAGTTGCAGGAGTTCAAATCGAAGTGGTTCGCGTTTTTGGTCGAGTTCGCTCAGTATTTCGCTCAAAACCGGAATGCTCGGGTGTGCTGTACGAGCGTTTTCCAAGGCCACCATTAACGTATTTTTCAACTCCGCCACCTTGTTGTGGTATCCCCGGAATGCGCGTTGGGCGGCCTCGGTAGCCTCGCGTTTTGCCTCTTTTTTGATGGCTTCGATTTCTTCAGCGGTGGCGATTCCGTTGGCGATCATCCATTCGGCCATACGGCGGTTGCAATCAAATTCTTCCTCGAACTTGAGGCGCTCTGGGTCCTTGTAACGACGGTGGTCGCCGCTGGTAGAGTGGCCGAGTTGCTGTGTAACTTCCTGAATGTGAAACACTGCGGGCCTGTGCGTGACGCGCATTTCGTCCACAGCATCGAGGTAAAGTTTGCATAGGGTAGGGTAGTCCCAAGCCTTGCCTTTGTAGATGCAGATGCC
>JACMMM010000276.1 GCA_014379065.1 Saprospiraceae bacterium | reverse complement strand
CCCCAGGCGATCCCGTAACGGGCTTTGGTGAGGCAGGAAAGCGGGCCTTTGAGACCTTGTACGCCAGGCAGCACGTTTTTCTTTGGCACGCGCACGTCTTCAAATACGAGTTCGCCCGTAATGCTGGCGCGGAGGCTCCATTTGCCGTGGATCTCAGGCGCCGAAAATCCTTTCATACCTTTTTCGACAATCATGCCGATGATTTTTCCTTCCTCGTTTTTGGCCCAAACGACTGCGATGTCGGCTACTGGAGAGTTGGTGATCCACATTTTAGCGCCGTTCAAGATATAGGAATCCCCGTCGTCTTTCACGTTGCTGAGCATACCATTTGGATTGGAGCCAGCATCGGGTTCTGTGAGGCCAAAGCAACCGATGAGTTCGCCTTTGGCCAATTTGGGCAAGTAATGGCGGCGGTGTTCTTCAGAACCAAAGCGATAGATGGGGTACATCACCAACGAACCTTGCACAGAAGCCATAGAGCGAACACCCGAGTCACCCCGCTCCAATTCTTGCATGATGACGCCATAAGCGATTTCGTCCATGCCTCCGCAGCCATATTCGGCAGGCAGTGAAGGGCCAAAAGCACCGATTTCTGCCAAACCTTTGAACAAATGGGTGGGGCATTCCGCGCGATTGGAATAGTCTTCAATAATGGGGCTGACTTCGGATTTCACCCATTGCCGCACGGCATCGCGAGCGAGCAGGTGTTCGGAGCTAAGCAGTTCATCTACGCCGTAATAGTCGTGGTGTTGGTAGCGGTCTTCGCGGGCGGTGCTGGGCTTGTGCATGATATTTTGAACGAAAAATTGGTTAGCAGGCTGAAATTTAGGAGGCAACTTCAAGTTGCCTCCTAAATTCAATCGGGTGCAAAGGTAAGAAACCAAAAACTGATTTTCTGCTCACCATTCCCAACCTTCCAATCCTTCCAAAGGGTCGGGCTTAATCTTGAGTTTGGTTTCAGCGCGTTGTTTTTGACGTTCGAGCACGAGCCGTGCCAAACCAATATGCGGTGGTTCGGGCGCATTGGGATGCATGACAGGGCGAATTTTTTCTTCCAGCACATCGAGGCGATAGAGTAGGCTCATCAGATAATCCTGGCGATTGATGAGCATCTCTTCGATGCGTTCTGCAAGAAGGGCCAGCAATTCGGCCTCGTCAGCCGGTGGCGGCGCAGATTCCAGTTCGAAAGGAGCTCGGATCAGGTCAGTGGTTTGTTGTAATGTATTGTCGGACATGGGGTAAAAGTACGGCTTCAAAAAACAAACCCGTCTATCAGCCCTGCCAATTCACCCGCCGCGACACATACATCACCACGCCCAAAATGGCAAACAAGCCCAAACTTCCGATGAGCAAAGCGTAATCCTGCTGTTGCAACACCACGAACAAGAAGCCGTACAGTACAGTCAAGGTGCCACTTACAAACAAGGCCATGCGGTTGGATTGGAAGAGCGAGCGAGCGTACAAGCCCGTCATTCCGATGGTCATGATAGCCGCAATGAGGTAGGCCCAATTAAACGTGAGGTGTTCTGAAATGGATACCAACAGCGTGTAAAAAATCACCAGCGCCAGGCCAATGAGCGCGTATTGGAACGGGTGCACCCGGCGTGATTGGCCCATCTCAATAAAGAAAATGGTGAGGAATGTGAGGCCAATGAACAAGATGGCGTACTTCACTGAGCGCGTGGATTTTTGGTAATTGTCAACAGGCATCAGGAAATCTACGCCGAATGTGCTCTCCTTGAAATTGATTTGGACATCGCTGGTCCATTGCTGCGGGTAGTTGCGGTTGAGGTTTAGCACCTTCCACGAAGCCTCAAACCCTGTGGGCGATACCGTTTTTTCGTCGGGCAAAAACGCGCCCGTAAAACTGGGATCGGCCCAGGGGGATGTGATTTTCACATCGGTTACTTTGCCCACGGGAGTAAAAAACAGGGTGCCAGAGCCTTTCAGCGAGAGCTCAATTTTGAAAAGATGCGTTTTTGAAGCGCTTTCATTTCCTCCGATTTCAAGTGCTATCGGCACATGAATACCACTTTGGAGCAAGTCCGATACTGGGATTCCGGGGTCAAACATGAAGTTTTGGCCGTCCCATTGCAGCGTCACTTGGTCTTCGAGGCCCCGCAGGTCGGGGATGCCCAGCATGAGCGAGGCTTTGTCCCACAAAATCGCCGCCCCGGCAGGGATGAGTTTTTGCACATCCGGTTGATTGAAATTGCCTTCCAGTGTCAGATGGCTGCCGTACAATACAACGTCAAAGATGCCCCGGTGGCGTTTTTCGGGAGTCACTTGGCCGTTCACTTGAAGTTCGTCGGGCAGGAGGTAGGCGAATTTCGTCTCCTTAAACACCTCTTTGTTGTCGGTGCTGCGCTGGGTTTGTTCATAGGGCAGCACGAGGATTGGCCCGCTAATGGTCTGGCTTTGGCCCCATTTGCTGCTTACTTCATTGATGGCCTCTCTTTGCCGCCCCTCCCGTTCGTAGATGAGGCTTTCGACCATGGAGGTGGGGATTAGTAGCACCAACATCAGGAAAAAGATGAGTACGCCCTTGAGCGTGGTGCCGTTTCGCTGAAAAAAAGAGGGTTCGGGGGTGTTGGGTTGGGTGGATTCCATGCGTCAGATTTTGAATTGTAAAATTACTTTGAAATGCAAAGTTATTTTAAATATCTGAAAGCGCAAGAGCCGGGCATGTAAAATTTTAAGGAAGTTGATTCACTCAATGAGTACAAAGGCGGTTTAGCCGCCGTAGTTACTCGATGAGGACGAAGGTTTAGCCGCCGTAGTTACTCGATGAGGACGAAGGCGGCCCACACATAAGGGCTGTAAGGATACTTTTTCCGCATCTTCTGCTGAGCCATCCGGAATGCTTCAGGTACCGATAATTTTCGGTCGAGATACTGGTGATAAAATTCGATCATCAGTTCGCCAGTTTTTTGATCGTTGACCTGCCAGAGGCTCATGATGAGGTATTTTGCCCCGGCGATTTTGAAGGCACGTTGCAAGCCGTAAACGCCCTCATTACCTTCGATTTGACCCAGCCCGGTTTCGCAGGCGGAAAGGACGACCAATTCAGTATTGGAGAGGTTCATTTGACTGATCTCGTAGGCCGTGAGGATACCGTCTTCGCGCTGGGCGGGCGGATGCCCCGTAACCCAGGCCGTGTTGGCGCCCGCGAGGATTAGGCCCGAACGGATCATAGGGTTGTCGCTGAGCTTGAAAACCAGTTGACTTTCTCCCAAGCCTCTCTTAAAATGGGGGACTTCCTTCGGATCCGGGAAAGCGTAACCGTGTGTAGCGAGGTGCAGCATACGGGGCGATGGGGGGGTGCGGCCTAGTTGTCCAAAATTTTCCTCCGTGGCGACAGCGTTCGTCTCGATTTGGGTTTTAAACCCATGTTTTTGGAGAAGGGTGGCGATTTTTTGCACCTCAGATGCTGTGCCCGGCAGGGGCTTCCACGGTCTGGCACTGCCGCCGCGGGTGGCGAGCTCATAGGGGAAAGCGTTGTCGGAAGCATTCGTACCAAGGTCATTTTGCCCTGTAGTATCGCGCAAAAAGCTCGCCGCCACTTCACTGGAATCTGAATCATATTGGATACCGCCGAATAGCGCCGCTGTCAAGGCTTTGGGGGACATAGCTTCCTTCAGATGGATCAATTGGCGGGTACTGCCAAGTACAACAAGACGGTGTCGGTCAGAAATAGTAAGCCCCCGACCCCCAGTTGAGGGAGGGATCGGTATTGCTCCGAGGTTGAGGCGGTGCAACAATCCACTTGGAGCACAATACACGGTGGCCACCCCTTTGAGCAGTTGGGCAAGTGGTTTCCAAATTAGATTATAGACAGATGAGCCAGTTTTAAAATTGTAAAATTCGTCAATGCGGTCTAAGTCATTGATTTCTGGAATGAGGGATGCCAGCTGACGTGCCTCAAAAAGCGATACCATAACAGGTTGGGCATCGCCTTGCCGCAATACAAGCGCCGCATACTGAACACTGTCAGTCGGGTCGGGCGAGTAATAACGGTAGTGGATAAATTCGATAGCGGCTTCCCCTGGCTTCAATGCTGCCCGTACCTCCTGCCAGTTCACCTGTTTAACAGCCTCGTCAAAGCCTGCCACCCTGCGCACGAGTTCTTTTTCGGTTGTGTTGGCTTTTTCTTCTAACGCTGCTACGTCTATCTGTTTTGCCATTAGGTCGGCATATCCTTTTGCGAGGAGACGGTGGTAGGATTTGAGCAAGTTGTTCAATCGAATAGCAGCGGTGTCGGAAGCGGCCAAATTGCGAATGCTGGAGGAGGCGTTGAGCAAGAATCCTTTGTGGAAGAGTATATTGTTATAACATCTGGCGGAAAAGCCAATCAAGGCCTCAGGATCCTTTTGAGCAAGTGAATAATAATGGTCGAGGTCTTTGCTAAAAAGTTGGATGTAGGCAGATAATTCCCGATCAGTGAAGAAACTGCAAGCATTGGACAGACGAGCATTCGTGACGGTATTGGCTTCCTGATAATAGGATTCAGCAGCTTTATAATCCCCTAATTTGCACTGCAAAAGGCCCAAATTGATCAGGCTTTGCGCATAATCAGAGTGTCTAGGCCCAAGCATTCGTAAACGGATGTTTTTGGATTCGAGGTAGAGCGTGTCCGATTTCCCATATTGACCCGTCTTGTAATACACATTTGCGAGGTTATTGAGGATAGCGGCGTATTCCGGGCTTTCCGTTGCTTCAGATTTTTGTGTAATGTCTCTAGCTTGGATATACATAGATTCAGCATCCTTATAGCGCTTAGTAATCTCGTACAATTCCCCCAGGTTGTTCAAGCTCTGCATATACTCAGGGTCAGTTTTATCCAATATCTTTTCCCGCAAGTGCAGCGCCTCAAGGTGAACCCGTTCGGCTTCTTCGTAACGCCCTGTCTCGGCATACAAAAGGGCTAAGTTATTTAGGCCCGTTGCATATTCTCGGTGGTCTTTGCCTAAGGCATTGCCTTTAATCTTGTTGGCTTTGAGGTAAGACCGCTCCGAAACGTCATAGCTGCCCATAAAAAAATACAGCGCTCCTATGTTGTTTAGGCATTGGGAATAGCGGATCTTCTCATCATCCAAATTGCCGAAAATGGCTAAGGCTTTAAGATAAAGCGGTTCGGCATCTTCATAGAGACCCATCTCATGATAGAGGACCGCCAAATTGGTTATAATGATGGCATATTCGACATCTTCTTTGCCCGATGATAATTTGAGTTGAATATCTTTGGTTTCGATGTAGAGCTGCTCGGCAGCTTCATATCGTTTCATATAATGGTACAAATAAGCCAAGTTCCGCACGCTTTGGAGATAATCTTCATTGTCTTTGCCCAATACCCTTTCTCGAATGGCTTTGGCCTCCAGATAGAGCTGCTCCGCTTCCTTATACTTTCTTTCCGAATAATAAACCTTTCCCCTAGAGTACAAACAACGTGCATACGTCGCATTCTCAGTCCCAAATGCATCCTCTGCCAGATTTTGTAGCGTTTCACCGACTTGTTCTGCCTCCTCGTACTTTCCTTGGGGAAGGAGTTGCCTCAAAACCGTTATCAAACTATCCACTTGTCGCAGCGCGGTGGAATCCACGATTTGTCCGAAGGAAAAAACGGAATATAGACAAAAGCAAAAAGCGAAGAATGCTTTCATAAGTCGGTAAGGTTAATTGTTTAAGTCGAATCGAATTCAATCTTTAACCGTGAATTTCCCCACCCAAAGCGTCCGATACCCGCCGCCGGCTTCAGCAGGGCGCTCTTGTCCGGCCACGACATAGTAAAGCCCGGGGCGAAGACTGAGTAGCTGGATAAAATCCATGCGATATTGTTCTACTCCGGCAGGTTCAAAGGGCAAGGACAAGTTGAAAAGGGCTTGTTTTTTTTCGGGGCGATTCGAGTAAATAAGCAGGCGAATCGGTTGGAGGAGAGCCAAGGAGTCGGCACTTAAGATGCCAGTTATCGGCAAGGCAATCTTGCCATTTTCCGGATGAAACACTGCTCCAATTGCGGGGCTAGACAAAGAAATCTCCACGCCACCGTCGCCCCGGACATTAGCGTTGATGCGGTCTTCAAATACAGAATTGGGTTTAAAAAAACTTTTGGGATTGGCCCTGGCGATCTGGCGTTTGGGCAAAT
Organism: Saprospiraceae bacterium; assembly: GCA_014379065.1. Taxonomy (GTDB): domain Bacteria; phylum Bacteroidota; class Bacteroidia; order Chitinophagales; family Saprospiraceae; genus M3007. The sequence continues at coordinate 637 of JACMMM010000276.1, read as the reverse complement.
CCTTTGACGGGTTTTTTATCGGGGCAGGAGTAGTCTGCTCAATTGGTTCGGTGGGAGATTTCTGTATGGGCTGTTGTGCGGGCACTGGTTCAGTGGGTATCGGGCGGTTGTCCCCAAAATACCAAACGGGAATGCCGACTAATAACAAAAGTAGCAGCAAGCCGCCGAAACGAAGCCAGCCAGAACTTTTTGGTTTGGCAGGCGGCTTAGGAATTTCAGTTGGTGGGGCAAGTAAAATATCATCCAATGCAGCATGAAGGCGCAATTCGCCCGGATCGCCCAAGTGAAGCTGCATGGCGCGTTGAAATTCCAGCGCCTTCCTGAACTCGGTATCCGTTGCCAAGAGACGATCCACCGTCTGCTGTTCTGCTTCGGAAACGTCGTCATCGAGGTAGCGCTCGATCAAATCGTGTAGAATTTCTTTTTGCATGGTTAAAGTGTCGAAAACGGTGACCGATTAAAGCAATTCGGGGTAAGCAGGGTCCTGTTGGGCAATCTCGGTGAGACGGTCTTTGCATCGGCGTTTGCGTTGTTTCGCATTAGCCTCACTGCCCAAACCCATTTGGACGGCGATGGTCTCCATGGGGACTTTTTGGAAGAACAATTCAAGGACTTTCTGGCAATCTTCCCCCAGTTG
>JACMMM010000028.1 GCA_014379065.1 Saprospiraceae bacterium | reverse complement strand
TTGGTTTCTTCCTCATACCGCTTGGAAAAAAGTTTGTCGGTGCGACCGTACACCTTCCAATCCAGGTTGCGCGTACTCTCTCCAGCGTTGTAGAGCCGATGTTCCGCGAATTCGACCGAAAAGCCATGGAACGGACTGCGGTGCAACCCGACGATAAAGCCCTCCACTACCTGCTGTGCCAGCATTTCGAGGTTGCTGCCTAGGGCGCGGATATCTTGGGTCTCAAGTATGTGTGACATAAAGTTTGGCTGTTTTTTCTAAGATCGTGTTTGATATTCCTCGAAAACACGAAGCATCTAAGGAGCACTAAGTTAGTCCTCCTTCGCCCCTGCCCGCCAAGGCTCAGCAGGCGGGAAGGCTACGGCGGATAAAGCGGCGAAGGTAGGCAGTAGCGCCAACTTTTAGTGGAAGAAGCGTGTGTTGCAACTAAAATTTGGCTTTACAATTGCCCATATCCCGACACGGTCAGCACTTTCTCGCTCCCCCCTTCTGCCTGTTCCAAGGTTACTACTTTTTCACGCCCCCCTACCCTTTCCCTTCGGAAAAAAATGTTTTTGGGAGGTATGCTATTTTGCGAATAAATATTGAAAATCAATTCGCTTCGCGAGATTTCAAAGCCCAAAACAATTGGAAAAGGGAAAGGGTTTACCCAGCGCAAGTCTTTGTAGCCATACACCACCGTCGCATCGGCGCCCAAGGGCGCAACCCGCTCTTCTTCGGTATATATGTCAATCGAGTGCGCATGACGTTCTCGGACTTCCAGACCAGCCGTCAGGGCGAGCTGGTACACAATGCTCGAAACTTGACACAAACCTCCCCCAACTTCCAAATTCAGCCGCCCTTTGACGATATTGCGCGAACGACGGAAGCCACGCAGTTCCGATGGCCTCCCTACTATTGCCCAAAACGAGAACACTTCGCCTGGTAGCACTATCAGCCCATCAATGGCCGAACAAGCCAGCTCGAGGTTAGTCAGTTTGTTTTCCAACGATTCGCTTAGGCGGATAGCTTGCGTCAACGAAAGGCAATACCAAGCAATCAGCTCGTTTGGAGCGGTTTTAGAACGGGCAATTTTTTGATGCTCACCAGACCGCCAATCGCTGAAAACCCGAAGCCAAAGTCGGACGAACCGTTTTAGTTCTTTCCAAAGTGTCATTTTTTTTGAAGGCAAACGAAGCAATAGGATGCGTACTCTTTCAAAAACGAGCGGCACAAAAAGGTATCGAATCGCAACAAATGCGGGCGTAAAAATGTCGGAACACGATGTATTGGAATGAACAAAATTCCTTCGAACTTAAGGATTCGCCAGTCGCCTTCACTTGCTAACTTAGAAAGCCCGGCCAATGAAAACGCGTTCGAACCGTGCCAATTTTGGCCGTGATGGCCGCCCGTGAGCCGTCGCCTTTTTTCTGAAGGAAAATCAAAAACAAAACGCCCCCCAGAGCATAACACTCGATTTGCTTCTGCCAATACTGCCGCAATTTTACCGCCATCGAGATGCATAAAAAAGTGCATTGAAAAAATCAGATCGAAAGCACCATCTGCAAACGGCAAGTAGGTAGCATCCGCAAGCACGAGGGTTTTGGAAGGATGTTTTTTCTGTGCTTCGGCGAGCATTTGAGGGCTTAGGTCGCAACCCGTTTGGGCGAAATCAAGCATTCGACCCGTGCCACAAGCAAGATCCAGCACCGATTTAGGCTGGGATTTGTCTAGAATCCGCGCAAACGCTTTGCGTTCCTGTGTATGGATAAATTGCCCGTAGGAATTGCCAAAACGCGATTGGTCGTAATCCGGTGCAAGGGCATTGTAATATGTCTCAATATTCTCCATGTGTGTGGGTAGCAATACTTTTGGAGCGCAAAATATCGGCATTCAAGCGCACATATATACGGCCTATTCCGTGGCTTGCCTATCTTCGAGGCCGCTTTTGTTGACACAAACTACTAAAACATTCTTTATTGCATGAAAAACAAGGGATTATTGCTTTTGTTGGGCTATTTGCTCTTCAGCCTCGGCATAACTTCTGTCATAATGGAACTTGTTGGCACACATTGGTATTTCCTAGCTTGGCTCGAACGCGCTGGGCGGTTGCTGGCATTTATCCTCAAAATATTGATGGTGCTGGTGGGCGTTTTGCTCATTGTTTTTGCCCGCACGGACTGGGAGAAGGAGAAACGCGAGAGCAGTGAATAAGCCACTAACTTTCAACCATATTTTCTTTAACATGAGAACCAAATTTTTCTTTTTCATCCTCACCGCCTTAATTTTCAACGCATTATCAGCGCAGACCAAAGCTCCGCCCAGCGACAAAGTCTATACCATGTATGATGTCCAGAAAGAACCGTCTTTCCCGGGTGGATCCACAAAGATGTACAAATTCATGAGCGCCAGACTCCAATATCCCGAGTTGGCAAAAGAAAATCGCATTAGCGGCAATATCATTGTCTCTTTTGTGGTAGACGTCACAGGCAAGCTAACGGACATCCGTCTTGTTAAGGACATTGGCGGCGGTTGCGGCAAAGAAGCTGTAAGGTTGGTAAAGGCCATGCCATTGTGGATTCCGGGGGAAGCTAATGGTCACAAGGTGAAGGTGCGCTATATATTGCCCTTTAAGTTCAAATTGGAGTAAATACCCAGACTACTGGACATTTTGACATTGGACATTGGACTTGCACTCTAAAAACTTGAAAATCATGCACTTGCTGAATCGTGTCTAACGTCCAATGTCAAAATGTCCAGTAGTC
>JACMMM010000275.1 GCA_014379065.1 Saprospiraceae bacterium | reverse complement strand
CAGCAAAAGGTCAATCGGCTAAGCCTAAAAAGGCCACCGCAGAAAAGGGCAAGCCAGGTCGTAAGCCTAACCCAGCAGTTGCTGCGGCAAAAGCCGCCAAGGCAGCTGCTCCGAAACTCTCCCGTGCCGAGGTAATGGAAAAGGCTCGTGCCGCCGCTGCTGCCAACCGCGCAGCAAAAGGTCAATCGGCTAAGCCTAAAAAGGCCACCGCAGAAAAGGGCAAGCCAGGTCGTAAGCCTAACCCAGCAGTTGCTGCGGCAAAAGCCGCCAAGGCTGCCGCTCCGAAACTTTCTCGCGCCGAGGTAATGGAAAAGGCTCGTGCCGCCGCCGCTGCTAACCGCGCCGCCAAAGCCGCCACCGCCCCGAAAAAGGCTGCGCCTGAAAAACCCAAGCGTGCCCGTCGTAGCGCCGAAGAAGTTGCTGCTGAAAAAGCCACTAAAGCTTCCGCTCCGAAACTCTCCCGCGCTGAAGTAATGGAAAAAGCCCGTGCCGCTGCCGCTGCCAACCGCGCGGCAAAAGGCCAATCGGCTAAACCTAAAAAGGATCCGAACGCACCCAAACTAACTCGTGAACAGGCTTTGGCCAAAGCACGGGAAGCACGGGCAAAAAAGTAGTAACACGCAGATAAATAGATCGAAATCAATCAACATTGAGCGGCTTCCAAGCGTAAGTTTGGAGGCCGCTTTTTTGGGGACTTTGGACGTTAGACTCTGGAAATCCAACGTCTAGAATCTAGCGTCCAAAAGTCCATCAGTCCATTTCCAGATCAATATCCACCTTTTCGTGCCAAGGAAGCCCGTCTGCATTGAGGCGTTCCATAAATGGATCTGGATTCATATTTTCTACGTTGAAAACACCTTTCCCCGCCCACTTCTCCTCTAAAATCATACGAGCACCGATCATGGCGGGTACTCCCGTGGTATAACTAACCGCCTGTGTACCGGTTTCCTTATACGCTTCTACGTGGGAGCAATTGTTCCAAACGTAATAGGTGCGCTCTTTTCCGTCCTTCAGACCTTTGATGCGACAACCGATACTGGTGAATCCTGTATAGTTCTCGCCCAAGTCTTCGGGTGCAGGAAGCACGGCCTTCAAAAATTCGAGGGGAATAATGTCCATGCCCTTGAATTTGACTGGTTCAATGCCTGCCATGCCGATGTTCTGGATCACGCGCAGGTGCGTCAGGTATTCCTGCCCGAAAGTCATCCAAAACCTTGCGCGGCGCAGCGTGGGGAAGTTTTTCACAAGGCTTTCAAGTTCTTCGTGGTAAATCAAGTACGAGCGCTTAGGGCCGATTTCCGGGTAGTTAATGTCTTTCCAGATTTCGTGCGGCTCGGTCTCGATCCACTGACCGTTTTGCCAGTATTTGCCGCGTTGGGTCACTTCCCGAATATTGATCTCGGGGTTAAAGTTTGTGGCGAATGCCTTGCCGTGGTTGCCCGCATTTGCATCAACGATGTCGAGTTCATGGATTTCGTCGAAGTAATGCTTGGCAGCGTAAGCAGTATATACCGAAGTTACACCTGGGTCAAAACCGCATCCCAGCAATGCCATGATGCCTTTTTCGCGGAAACGGTCTTGGTAGGCCCACTGCCAGGAATACTCGAACTTGGCTACATCCTTCGGTTCATAGTTGGCTGTGTCCATGTAATTCGTGCCGGTTTCGAGGCAGGCATCCATGAGCGGCAGGTCTTGGTAGGGCAGTGCGACGTTGATGAGCAAGTCGGGCTGAAATTGCCGGATGAGGGCTACTGTTTCTGCCACATTATCGGCATCAACGCGGGCAGTTTCTATTTTTTTGCCCCCATACGCTGTATGTATGGCATCGGCAATGGTATCGCATTTTGATTTGGTGCGCGAAGCGAGCATGATTTCGCCAAACACATCGCGGTGCTGGGCGCATTTGTAGGCAACTACGCGGCCTACGCCGCCTGCGCCGATGATGAGGACTTTGGACATTTCCTTAGTGGTAAGTGGTAAATGGTAAATGGTAATTAGAGCAAGGTTTTGAAAATCAATTTATTATAAAAAGGAATTCAAAAATGGGCGGGCAAAAGTAAGCAGAAGCTCGACTTTTTTGAAGGCTTTGATACCTTCGCGCCATACTAATTGCACCAATTTTCAAACCGAATCCCCAAATCCCCGACTTCCTAAAATCCACCCATATCATGCATACCCTTTGGCACGGCGTTTATCCCGCTCTCACTACACCATTTACCGAAACTGATTCGCTTGATTTCCAAATGTTTGAAAAAAACATGGAAGCTCAAATCGCCGCAGGCGCGGAGGGCCTTGTATTGGGCGGCACCCTTGGCGAAGCCAGTAGTCTGCTCAATGAAGAAAAGTACGAACTCGTGCGTTTCTGCGTGCGTAAAGCCGCCGGGCGCGTACCCGTGGTGATGAACATCGCCGAACAAACCACCCGTGCCGCCGAGGCCGCTGCCCAAGAGGCCGAACGTTGTGGCGCGAGCGGACTTATGCTCCTTCCACCCATGCGCTACAAGGCCGATGACCGCGAAACACTGGCCTACTTTCGCGCGGTGGCCGAGGTTACGCCGCTCCCGATTATGATCTACAACAACCCGGTAGATTACAAAATCCTGGTGACCCTCGAAATGTTCGATACCATGGCCGATTGGCCGACCATACAAGCCGTGAAAGAAAGCACCCGCGATGTTAGCAACGTGACCCGTATGCTCAACCGATTTGGCGACAGATTTAAAATCCTCTGTGGAGTGGACACTCTGGCGCTTGAAAGTCTGCTGCTCGGCGCCCACGGTTGGGTAGCGGGTCTGGTGGACGCTTTCCCACGCGAGACCGTGGCGATTTACCGCCACGCCAAAGCGGGTCGAATAGAAGAAGCCCGGCGGCTTTACCAATGGTTTTTGCCTTTGTTGGAATTGGATATTCATCCCAAATTGGTGCAATACATCAAACTGGCTGAGGTAGCAACGGGGCTTGGCACAGAACACGTTCGTGCGCCGCGCTTGCCGTTGGAGGGATCAGAACGTGAGGAGGTTTTGAAAGTTATCCAAGATGCGCTGGCAAAAAGGCCAGTGTTATGAGTGGTTATTGGGGGATTTGGTTATTTGGGTGCCAGGCTTGGATTTCATACCAGCCTCCACGGGAAATCGAATATTAAACTTTGGCACCCAAATAGCCAAATCCCCCAATCACCAAATAACCAATTGCTCTCACCTCAAAATCTGCAACCAACCGCTTAATTTCCCTGCATTCCCGCCCAATTCTATCAGGTAAAAATAGGTGCCGTCGGGCAGGTCTTTTTCATTCCACTGACCGCCCCAAGCGGTGGCGTTGGTGTAATATTTTTGCTCAAAAACGAGGTTTCCCCAGCGGTTGAATACCTGCACCGTATTGTCGGGGAATTGCTCGATGCCGAGGATGTGCCAAGTGTCGTTCCGTCCGTCGCCATTTGGCGAGATGCCTTTGAACACTAATATTTTATCGCAAGAAATGGTCACTTTTATGGTGGCGATGGACTGTTGGCCCATGTCATCGGTAATGCGGTAGGAGAATGAATCTACCCCACATTCTCCTTGTTCGGGTGTGTACGACACCGTACCATTGGAAGCATTGAAAGTAAAAGTGCCCAGCGTGGGGTTGCTTAAGAATTTCACCTCCGTGAGACCCCCAAGGTTGCCCACAATCCCCCCTACAATGTCGTTGGCAATGATATTAAAATCCAAAGACTCATTTTTGATGTTAAACACCGCATCTGGCCCGGCAAGCAGGCTGTCGGAAGGGGTGCCAGAAACATTAATCAGGAGAATGTAATCGGCACACTCGCCAAGGTCGTTGCAAAGTTGAACGCACAAGGTGTCCAGGCCTAAGTTTTGTCCCGTTATTTGTACGCACCACTCGGGTGTATTGAACGAGTAGCCAATAATATCACTTCCTTCATCTTCACAAATATTGGTCATGCTGGTAATTGGACTGTCCACAAAACTTGTGTCCAGACAGATATTGACTGTGCCGCCTAAAGGAACACTGACAGGGATAGTCTGCTCGTTCAGCACATTTTTGCATTCCAGATAAAAACGCACATTCCACTCGCAGGTGGTGATGGTATTCCGAAAATGAAGTTGGTGTAAACCCGTGTCGAGGTTCATACCGACAAAATTTCCGCACAAATTGAAGTTAATGAAAAGATCGCCATTGTCTGTGACGATGTGTTGGCCCAATTCGACATTGAGGATGTTGGTACAAAAAACCGTGTCTGAATTACAAGTGGCTGCGTTCCATTTTACACCCCCAAAAGCATCCAATGGATAGCTATGGATGGGAGCACAGTCGAAACAAACCGCGTCAACAGTTACCGTATCCGAGCAAGCCGTCTGGACATTTCGAAAAACGACCTTGTGGAAGCCGGGCGTAAAACGCATTTCCGTTCCAAGCGGTACCAACAGCGAGGAAGGGCTGTAAACACTCGAATTGCCCCCTGCTGATTTTATTTTTAATGGCCCATAGGTATTTGCAAGATGGCCGCCTCGGATAAAACCTACTCCTTGCGCTTTCCAGCCATTGGCCGATGGATCAATCAAGTTCATTAAATCTACCAAGCCATTGAACGTGAGGAAATTACCCGTATGAGCCTGTCCGTTTATTTTCCATTCGGTCAGTTCATAAGGGCCGCCCCCTGTCGGCAAAACGGTCACATTATAGCTCATTATGCTGTCTGGGGCGCAACCAGTATAGCCTCCGGCATAGAGTGCTCCATTGTCAATAATCGTGTAGTTCACGATGTCGTCGTAAGGAATGGGCACACAGCCCAAGGCTACCCCGTTGCAACCAGTAGTGATGAAATGGAGTGTGTCAGCAAGGTCAACGGCACTCGAACAGTCATTTTGGGGCAGCACGCTAGGGAAATACGAAATGATGTGGCATTTGTTCGCCAGGGTATCGAACACGGCGACTCGAATTTCGTCTACATTGAATCCGGGTGCGTTGTTGGCAAAAAAATCAAGACAGGCGCTTACGTTGTCAATAATATAGGAACCGTAAGTATCGCTGGTGCCGCTCAAGCCCGGCCTGCCCAATTGAAGGATGTGCGTGCTGGTAAACGACAGCGGTATTGAGCCACATGTTGTAGTTGATTTATTCACTAGCACGGAAAAGAACACAGATTGCTTGCTGGGTTGTTGTTGCGTAATGCTAACGATAACACAGGTAGTGTCTTTTAGCCCAATCTGCGGCGCCATGCTGATAATGCAAATCGTGTCCAGGCCGAAACCAGGATTGGAACCCGCCAAATAGGCCAGGCAACCGCTTGAGTTTAGCGACCAACTGCCATAAGCAGAACTCCCGTTGAGACCTCCGCCCAAGATGCTGAACGTAGTAGCTCCCGGTGCGAGACCTACTGGTTGTGGCACACAATAAAAGTCAGTCGTGTTGACGCCCAGCACCATGTGGACATTCGTCAAGTTATTGCAATTAGGCGCAACCAGAACAGTGTCAATGGAGTAAGTACAAAAAAGAGAATCAAAAACCACAGCGGAATAGCGCCCTGCGCGAAGGTTTGTCCGATCCTCGGGGTTGTCGTCGCCCGGCAAGTCTGCCCAATTAACAATATACGGTGCGCCGTTGCCGCCAGTAATGGAGAGGGAAATTTGCCCTCCTGCCACGCATGTTTCTGGACTCACTTGCACTTGTGGGTTAAAAGCGGGGGGCTCGTTGATGGAAAAGTTCTGAGGAGGCAAAGTGCAGCCGTCTGCGTCGGCGATTTGCAAAGTGAAAGTGCCAGCAGGCAAACTGCCGGGGGAATAACTGGTGCCGCCCTGATCTTTCAAGGTGAACACATACGGGAGCTCAAAATTTTGCCCAGGTGTTACGCTAAATTCTACGGTACCCGTTGTCTGGCCCGAGCATCGCACATTGTGCGGCGTAATGTTGACGGTGCCGCTTATTTGCAAATTCTGAATTGTAAAATTAGTTGAACCAAAGCACCCCGTCGCATTGTCAGATACCTGCACGGTGTAATTGCCCGGGGCCAGATTGTTGTATTGCGGGCCAGGGCCAGGGTTGTATGAATATTGCCCGGATCCTCCCGTCACAACTACCTGAGCTTTGCCGTTGTTCATGCTGCATTTAGCATTATCCTGTACCAAAGTGTTCACAGCCAGGCTATTGAGGTTTCTCGGTACAAAATATTTGAAGATAGAATAACAGCCAGTATTTGGGTTTGTGACCGTTACATAATAGTTTTTGCTGGCCAATCCGGTCACGGTAGAGCCTGAACCGCCGTTGCTCCAGTTAAACAATAAATTGGTCGGCGTGAGTGAGATGGAACCGTTGGAGGCCAGACATTGGGCGGGGCTGATAGTGACCTGTACTTGTGGCCCATTGCTGTTGTTGACGACCACAACGGTGTCTAGTATGCAATTTGGGTTGTTCGCTCTTACGATGTGGACGTTGTAAGTGCCTGCTGCGAGATTGATGGCAACATTAGAATTTGATGCGGGCGGCGTCCATTCAAAATTATATAAACCAAGCCCGCCCCCGGGGTTAATGATGATGGTACCTGTAGACGAACCGCATTGCGTGTTAGATACCGTCACACCATCAAGGACAATCGGGTTACTGCATTGTGTGCGTGCAGTGAATGGGAGCAAAAGCGCCAAAAAAGGAAGTATGTGTTTGATGTTCATGGAATAATCGGTTTGGGCAAAGCCACTAGCAGCATGAGATTAGGCAGCAATCTGGGCTTATGGGCCAAAAGAGTGCCAGTTTTTAATATTTTAATTTGGAGTTTTAAATAATTGATTTTCAAATTTTTAGGAAAAATAATTTCACTTTAAAATCCCGACAAACCTTAAAAATTGTCCTTTTTGTAAGCCGATCTCCCGCCTACTTTTGTGCTGTCATTTATATTAATCAACACAAAATCTGCTGCTCATGGACAAGAACGCGAAAATTGATTTCCTCAAAAAATTGCCCATGTTCGTTTCGCTGAACGAAATGGAGCTGTCGCAACTCGCCGACTGTGCGCAATTCCGCACGGCCCCCCGCTACCACTTCGTCTTTGTACCTGATGAAGCGGCGGAGCATCTCTACTTTTTGGTAAAAGGCCGTGTGAAAACGGGCACATTTTCCAGCGAAGGTCGGGAGATTATTAAAGAATTGATTGCCCCGGAAACACTGTTTGGCGATTTGGCGCTTGCTGGCGAACAAATGCGCAGCGAATTTGCCCAAAGCCTGCACGATGGCGCCGAGTACTTGGCCATCAAGTTGGTTGATTTTCAAAAGCTTATGCAGGATAACCAACGGCTTGTGTTCGCTTGCATGCACCACATTTCACAACGCCTCCAACGAGTGGAAGAACGGCTTGCCAACCTTGTGGTGAAAGACGCCCGCGAACGCATCATCGAGTTTTTGCTGGAAACGGCCACTCGCGAAGGCCGTCGTGTAGGGTTCGAGACCCTGGTGAAACACCACCTTACGCAGCAAGAAATAGCCAGCCTCACAGGCACCAGCCGCCAAACCGTAACCTCCGTTTTCAACGAACTCAAGCGCTCCAACCTCATTTATTTTAATCGAAACAGCATTCTAATCCGAGACGTGGACAAACTCGCCTAATCAGCAAACACAAAATATTTACGCTGCAAGTTTGAATGCGTGAAGGCTCCCCAACCGTGGGGGGCCTTTCGCTTTTTGGGGATTAGGGTTGAGGGGGGTAGAGTTTAGGGTTTAGAGGTTT
>JACMMM010000274.1 GCA_014379065.1 Saprospiraceae bacterium | reverse complement strand
GGCGGCGAGGTCGGCGGAGGTGGTGCAATTATCTTTATTTTGTTCATTCCACTTATTTGGTTTCTGATTGCACAGGCCGCCAAAAGATGCCACGACCGGGGCAATTCCGGTTGGTGGCAGTTGATTCCTTTTTATGTTTTTTGGCTTCTTTTCGCAGACGGTGAGCCTTACACGAATGATTATGGCCCCGATCCAAAAGGAAGAGGAGACGATAGCACCACAGGGTTCATAGACAGGCCAGATATTTTGGATACAAATATTTGAGGCCTTGGATAAAAAAGCCTTATCGAACTTTACTGATTGAAAAATAGGAGTCATTCCGGTCTAAACGGAATGACTCCTGTCATTTTGATAAGTTTCTTTCCTTTGCATGTTTCGATTATAGATCAACCGTCTACAATCAACCATCCATGAATCGCCCTACGCTCCCCATTTTTCAAAACATCTCGTTCAATCCGAACTACATCGAGGAGTACATCCCGATGCAGCCCTTGCATACGATGGTGTTCGACCGTTTTTGTGAGGATGGATGGACGTACTGGTCGGACCAAATTTTTCGGCGGAATTATTGGGAATGGCGGGGGCGACCATGCCGGGTAGTGCTGCTGCGCATTGACCTGCGCAATTTTGAGTTTAGCAAAAGCCAACGCAAATGCTTGCGCCGCAATGAGGATTTGGTCATCCTGCGTCGCCCCATCCGCATCGAACCGATGCACGAGATATTGTTTGAGCGCCACGCCCGACGTTTCAGGCACAACCGCCCCGAGAGCATCTATGGTTTTTTCAGTGCGTTCAGCAGCCTGATGCCCTGTTATGGGATACAGTTTGACGTGTTCAGCCAGGAGCGCCTGGTGGCCACAAGTTATTTCCACATGGGGCGCAAGAGCATGGCCGCGAACTACTGCATCCACGAACCCGACGAGTGGAAGCGCGGCCTCGGCACGTTCACGATGTTGAAAGAAATCGAGTTGGCCATCGAGCACAAACGCCCGTATTACTACCCCGGTTTTGTCTATGACGTGCCAAGCGAGTTTGATTATAAATTGAATTTCAGCAACTTGGAATATTTCGATTGGTGGGGCAATTGGTATCCGCTGGATCGAATGCCGGTGCGGGATTGGCGCAGCGAATATGAAGTGGCTCCCGCTTTATCAGAGGAGGAATTGAAGGATTACCGGAAGGATGTGCCGATGTAATTGAGATATTGGGATATTGGGGATATTGAGATATCCCAATATCTTAATATCATTCAATTTGTCACCTCGCTTCCATTTTAGCAAAATAAATTACCATAAAAATGGAATCCCGCCAAGGAATTGTATTTTTCGCCCTCGATTTTTCTTTCACCACCACTTTCTTGTTTTACCGCCTATGAAAAAGCAACTTTTACTCATCCTGATTGTCATGTTGGGTTGGACTTCAGCCTATGCGCAAATCCCGGACGGGAGCATCGCGCCGGACTGGACAGCAACTGATCTGAACAACAAATCGCACAAACTTTACACCCTGCTCGATTCCGGCTATACCGTTTTTATGGACGTGTCTGCCACCTGGTGCGGCCCTTGCTGGAACTACCACAATTCGGGTGCACTCGAAGATCTATATAATACCTACGGCCCCAGCGGCACCAACGAGGTTCGGGTCTTTTTTATGGAAGGCGACGCTTCTACCAATCTGGCCTGCCTGTCTGGCCCAACGGGCTGTGTGGGCGGCACACAAGGCAACTGGGTGGCGGGCACTCCTTACCCGATTGTACACACCCAAGGCCCTGCTATTGCCAGTTCTTACCAAATCACTTATTACCCGACCATTTTCGCCATTTGCCCTTATGACAAAAAAGTATATGAGACTGGGCAATTGCCTACCTCTGCGCTTTATGATTTCCATTTGTCGCATTGCGCGCCTCCGCCTTTAGTGGTAGATCCCACTGCCATTACCAATATAAAATGCTTCGGCACAAGCACGGGGGCCATTGACATCACGCCCACCGGCGGTGTTCCTCCCTACACCTATCACTGGAGCACTAACGCAACCACACAAGATTTGAACAACCTTCCAGCAGGTACTTACACGGTTACAGTGACGGGACGGAAGGGCACACAAGGCATTTCTGACCCCATCGTTGTACAAGGCCCGGATGGCCCACTTTCGCTTGTTTTGGAATCTTCTACCCCTGTTGGGTGCAATGGAATATTGGGCACGGCAACCGTAGCGGCCTCCGGCGGCTGGAATGCTAACTACACCTACAATTGGCAAAACGGCCAAAATGGAGAAACCGCCTACAACCTCGGTGCGGGCAACCATGTGGTAAGCGTGACCGACGACAACAGCTGCAAAGTGAGCATCACGGTAAATATGGCCCCAGCGGTAATACCTACCGCCTCCATCGCAACACCCGATGTAATAACTTGCAGCCAGCCTGCTATTCAGCTCAACGGGACAGGATCGAGTTCTGGCCCTGATATTTCCTATCAATGGTATGCAGGTGTTGGAGGGCACATCGTTTCGGGAGCAACTACTGCTACGCCCGTCGTGGATGCCGCTTCCAACTACACCCTACAG